>JAFZTG010000141.1 GCA_017618935.1 Bacteroidales bacterium
AAACTTCGAGTTTGACGGTGTTATTGAAACTGGTTTGTTCACGTTCTACGGTCGTGGATTCGACTTCAACTACGAAAACTTCAAAATCAACTTGCAAAATGTTGACTCTCTTAAAATTAAGGTTAAGAGTTTCAAGGAAAACCAATATGGTATAAAGGATTATGTTCAAATCAAGAATTCTATAGAGCACGTTACGGGTGACATTCTGATTGACGACCCAAACAACAAATCAAGTATCAAGGATTTCCCACAATATCCTATTTTCAACAGTAAACAGACATCATACGTGTATTATGATCATCCTTCAATTTATAACGGTGTGTACGACCGAAACAAATTCTATTATAAAGTTGACCCGTTCTCAATCGACAGTGTGAACGACTTCTCTACCGACGCATTGTTCTTTGAAGGAGAACTGATTTCAGCCGACATTTTTGCCAACATCCGTGAAAAAATCATCGTGCAACCCGACTATTCGTTCGGTTTCACTCGAGTTACCGGAAAACAAGGATATCCTGCTTACAAGGGCAAAGGTACGTTTACCGATACGATTAACTTGAGTTTCAAAGGTTTACGAGGAATCGGAACACTTGATTACATGAATGCTAAAGCCGTTTCGGGTCCGAAAGGATTTACGTTCTTCCCAGATTCAACGAACGGTTTTGCAACAAATTTCAACATCAAACAACAAAGTGCCGCACCCGAATCACCAAGCGTTACGGGCGAAAGCATCAACATTCATTGGGAACCGTATGAAAACAAACTTATGGCTGTTGAGACAGGCAAATCATTCAAAATGTATGGCGATTCCACTACTCTTTCCGGTGGTTTGATTTTCACCCCGAAAGGATTAGGCGGTTGGGGTAAGTACACTTTCAGCGAGGCCGAACTTACCTCTAATACATTTGAATTTAAAGAAAAGATTGTCAATGCCGATTCAGCCGACTTTGACCTGAAGACACAAGGCGGAGCATTGGACGAAATGGCTTTCAAGACGAAAAATGTAAAGGCGAACATTGACTTCACGACGAAAAAAGCAAATTTCCAATCAAACGACACGCTTTCACTCGTACAATTGCCTAAAAATATGTATATCTGCTACTTAACGAAATTTACGTGGGATATGCAAACAAAACAGATTGCCCTTGGTGACCCCAAAGACAAGAATACGGGAAAATGCGACTTGCATTTCTACTCTGTACACCCGAAACAAGACACGTTGAATTTCCAATCACCGTATGCAACGTACGATTTGAAGAACTATATCATTGGTGCTCAACAGGTTCCATTTATCGATGTAGCCGATTCGCGAATTGTACCACACAAAGACAGCACCGTCACTATCCACAAGGAAGCATTTATGGACACGTTGCGAAATGCGAAGTTGATTGCCGATAGAGAACACAAATATCATACGGTATATGATGCGACATTCTTCATCAAAGGTCGCAATAACTTTGCCGGACGCGGTATGTACGATTTCGTTGATGAAACTGGTGTAAAACATCCGTTACCATTCACAAAAATCAGAGTTGACAAAGACCGCCACACGTACGGTAAAGGCAAATTGGAGCCAGAGGATAATTTCAAACTATCGTCGGTATATAGTTACTATGGAGATTACAAAATGCTCTCTACGCAGCAATTCTTGGAATTTAACGGTAACGTGTTGATTGCCAACGAATGTGCGAAGGTAAAACCAGCATGGTTCAGTTTCGTAGGCGAAATCAACCCTGCTGAAATCTTTATTCCTGTGAGCGACAATATGTTTGACGTGGATTCCAACGCCGTGGGAACGTCTATTTTCGTAAATACACGACCAACGGGTATTTACACGGCATTCACATCAGAAAAGCGTAACGACAAAGACATTCCTATGTTAAGCGCACAGGGCAGCTATCTCTTCTATGACAAGAACACTCATAAATACAAAGTTGGTCCAAAAGAGAAAATCCTTGACGAGTCAAAACAAGGAAACTTGATTAGTTACCATCGCGAATACTGCAACACCTCAGGTGAAGGTAAAATCAATCTTGGCGTTGATTTAGGTCAGGTGAAATATGGTACGTATGGCACAATAACGCACAACATAAATTCTGGTCGCGTTACCTTAGAAACGGTTGCAACCTTAGATTTCATGTTTGATGAAAACGTTCTCAAAGCAATTGCCGACACTATCACAAAACGTCAAAACTTAAAAGGCGTTTCGTTAAACACACCTGCTTACAAAAAAGGTATGACCGAAATGCTTGGCAATGCCTCCGCCGAAAAATACATATCGGAAGCGTTGACCTATGGAGAAGTTCGTAAAATCACAAAAGAACTGGAACACACATTTGTTTTCTCAAAACTTGATATGGTTTGGGATTCTGCCGCTCACGCATTCCGTTCTGTCGGACAGATTGGAATACAAAGCATTGGAAACGTTCCTGTCAATAGAACGGTAAATGGTTTTGTTGAGTTTGCAAACCTTTACAGAGGTGATTTGATGAATATTTATATAGAATTAGATAGAAAGACTTTCATTTTCTTCCATTATTCAGAAGGAAAAATGTATTTCTTCACATCTGATATGAAAAATGCGAACAACAAGAGTTTATTTGATCTTGTAAATACAATTGCAAATACAAAAGAAGCAAAACGTACGATGACCGTTGGTAAGAAAGAAGCACCTTACACTTATACAACAGGAAACGACAATATGAAACGTCAATTTGTTGAAGTATTTAAGGGCAACAAACCTCACTATGACCCAGAACCTGTATGGGATGAAGATGAGGAAGTAAAAGAGAAGCCTAAGAAGCAAAAAGCTGAAGCTCGCGATGAATATGACGATTACGATGATTATGAAGATTAATGTTTAACCCAAAGAGTTTGAGCATATGCTCAAACTCTTTATTACTTAAGTATATGCAATATTTTTTACCCGTATTTCTATTGCTCATTGCTAACATCTTTATGACGTTGGCGTGGTATGGCCACTTAAAGCTAAACCAAATGGGGGTTTCAAGCAATTGGCCTCTCATTGCAGTCATTTTATTCAGTTGGGGAATCGCACTTATTGAATATATATTCCAAGTCCCCGCAAATAAGATGGGATTTATAGGCAACGGCGGACCGTTTACGCTTTTGCAACTCAAAGTGATTCAAGAAGCATTGTCAATATTTGTTTTTTGCGTGATTGCAAACATTCTGTTTCAAGGAGAAAAGGTTGCATGGAATCACTTGGCAGCTTTCGGTTGCCTTATTATGGCGGTAGTTTTCGTATTTTGGAAAAACTAAGTTTCAATTATAAATTTTAATTATTATGGGTAGCAAGACATATCTTTTCAGCATAGTGCTTGTAGCTGTAATTGGCGGTTTGCTTTTTGGCTACGACACGGCAGTGATTTCGGGTGCAGAGAAAGGTCTGCAGGCGTTTTTCTTGGGAGCGACGGATTTCTCATACACCGACGGTTGGCACGGCATCACATGTTCCAGCGCACTCATTGGCTGTATAATCGGTAGCGCGTTATCGGGATTGCTGGCGACACGTTTGGGACGAAAAAAATCATTGTTTGTAGCCGGTGTGCTGTTTTTCTTGTCTGCCCTTGGCTCATGGTATCCTGAATTTTTATTCTTCAACTACGGAGAACCTTCTTTCTCGCTTTTGATAGCATTCAATTGTTATAGAATACTCGGCGGAATCGGCGTAGGACTTGCTTCGGCTATCTGCCCGATGTACATTGCCGAAATTGCACCTGCCAATATGCGTGGCACGTTGGTTTCGTGGAACCAGTTCGCCATCATCTTCGGTCAGTTGGTGGTATATTTCGTGAACTTTGTGATAATGAAAAACCACACGGTTCTCGATGTAGTCGATGCTGACTGGTATATGGCTACTGGCTGGCGAACAATGTTCGTGAGTGAAGGATTTCCTGCTGGTATTTTTGCGTTGCTGATTCTTGCCGTACCAGAAACGCCTCGCTATCTTGCCCTGAACGGCAACGACGACAAGGCATTGCACGTACTTTCACGCATTAATGGCGAAGAAAAAGCGAAAGGTATTCTTGCAGAAATTCACGAAAGTGCGGTGGAAAAGACCGAAAAACTGTTCACCTACGGATTCCTTGTGATTTTCGTCGGCATCATGGTAAGCGTGTTCCAACAAACGGTGGGAATAAACGCCGTACTTTATTATGGTCCAAGAATTTTTGAAGAAATGGGCATGGACAACCCAATGACGGTGCAAGTGATTATGGGAATTGTAAACATTTCGTTTACACTTTTAGCCGTGTTCACCGTTGAGAAATTAGGACGCAAGCCGTTGCTCATCGTTGGCTCGCTCGGAATGGCTGTCGGCGCTTTGGGCGTGATGATATACTTTATGTTGGGCGGATTTGAGGGTTCTCTGCCAGGAATTTTCGCCGCAACGAGCATTATGGTCTATACTGCTAGTTTCATGTTCAGTTGGGGCCCAATCGCATGGGTTTTGATTGCCGAAATTTTCCCGAACACGATTCGCGGCGCGGCAGTCGCAATTGCAGTGGCATTCCAATGGATTTCGAACTTTGCCGTAAGTTCATCGTTTGTTTCAATGTTGAACTGGTCACCTTCGGGAACATACCTGATTTTCGGCATGGTTTGCATTATTGCAGCCATCTTCGTTTGGAAACTTGTGCCAGAAACCAAAGGAAAGACTTTGGAGGATATGACAAAATTGTGGGGAAAGAAAAACTAAGACACGCTCGGTTTTACCAAAGAGAACTTGTTTCTGCCTATACGACAAAATGAGAATTTCCCACCAAAAAAGACATCGAGAAAGAGTTTTTTGTACATTAGCACGATGAATCGAAAAATTCTTTCCATAGTATCAATTATTTTTTGCATCATAAGTTATACTTGTTTTGCCGAAAATATCCCATATAGTCGATTACTCTCGTTTGAGACTTTTTCCAATAGCGACGGTCTTTCACACAACAATGTGCGCTGTATTTTTCAAGATTCCAAAGGTTTCCTTTGGATTGGGACAAACTCAGGCCTAAACCGTTTTGACGGGAAAAACTATAAGATATTCAAACATGATCCTCAAAACCCACAGACAATCTCATCAAATTATATTCTGGGGATTAGCGAAGATATTTATCACAACATCTGGGTTGCCACCGATTACGGACTCAATCTTATAATGCATGACACATATGAATGCAATCGACTTGCAATCGATTCGACGAGCCTTGTTCAGTTTTCAAAAATCCCTATACAAAACGTATTTTGCGACAGCGAAGGATCTATTTGGATAAAAACAAATCAAAACATAACTCGCGGAAATCTAAAAACGCATAAACTTCGTTCGTATGCCATAGAGACAGACATTTTCAAAGAAGAGTTTGAACAGTATTCCTACCCCATTTTTCAAGATTCACAAGGAATTCTTTGGATAGGAAGCGAGAACGGATTAGGTTATTATGAACCAGAAAATGATGATTTCATTTTTTTCAAAGAAGATGAAATCTTATCTAACAGATTAAGCAACAATCATGTATTAGCAATTTTTGAAGATTCAAAACATAGAATCTGGATTGGTACACGAAACGGATTGAATTTGTTCGACAAGAATAAAAAAACATTTACAACCTATTATTATTCCAACAAAATTCAATCTATTGTAAATGGCATTGCTGAGGGGTATCATTCTCATTTTCTGTGGATTACAACAGAAAGCAACGGTGTTTTTGCCTTCAATACAGAAACAAAGAAATTCTTTCAGTTTTCGCACGCTCCACAACAAAAAGGCATTTCTACAAATCAGACAAACTGTATCATCAAAGGCAACAACAACATTCTATGGATAGGTTCTCAAAACGGGCTTAACAAATTGGATATCAAGCCTAAACGTTTTCAACTTATAGGAAATGAAGACGGAGAGTTTGGTAGAAAATACAACTATACAACTGCAATTTACATAGAAAAACATCTCGTTTTCTTTGGTACAAAATTCGGTGGATTACAAATGTATGATTTGGATAAAAAGACAAAACAGACATTTTCAGCCGACAAAGGGAACTTTCCCACAAATTATATCACATCCATCATAAAACTTTCAAACAATGAGATTTTGATCGGAAGTGACGGATACCTAACTATTTACAACACGACAAACAAGCAATTTTACTCCATCGACAAAAAATTTCCAAGCTTACAATCCTTCTGCATTACCAGAAAAAGAATAAAAGCCCTTCTACTCGATTCTCAGGAACGACTTTGGATAGGGACGAATTACGGAATACTCATATACGACATCTCTCAAAATAAAATCATTCACTTTGATAAAAATCAGTTGCCGTCAAACCAAATCACCTGTTTTTATGAGAATTACAAAAACAAAATGTTTATCGGCACAGAAAATGGCATCGTATATTATGATCATAAATCCGATAGTCTTAGCGAGATAAAAATTGCAGATAGCAAACTTGCCGGATTAAACAAACATATTTACGACATAACAGAAGATAATTTGGGTAACATCTGGATAGGCAGTAATATCGGTCTTATTAAATGTAATCCGAATACATTGGAATGCTCATTTTTTACTACAAAAGATGGATTGATAACAAGCGAAATCTATTCTGTTTTAACCAATGATAGCGAAATTTGGATTGGCACAGACAACGGTTTGGTGTCATTCCTACCCGAAGAAGAACGATATAAGAAATTCTCCATACATGATGGTTTGCAAGACTATGAGTTCTCGCCACACTCCGCATTTCGGGCTACAAACGGCTATATGTTCTTTGGCGGCCCACAAGGAATCAACATCTTTCATCCCGATTCTATCAAGGCAAGTTCCATAAAACCGAATTTCGAGTTCCTTCAATTGGAATATACCATTGATAATAAGATATTTACGAACCAACTGAAAAACAATCTGGAGATTTCAATCCCTTGGAACAATTCCGACATAACCATTTCATTTGCATTGCTTGAATTCACGCAACCGCTTATGAATCAATACAAATACTACATTAGCGACTTGACCAACACGTGGATTGACTTGGAAAATCAAAACTACATCAACATCATAAAACTTCCCGTCGGGAAATATACCTTAAAGGTTAAGGCGTCGAACAGCGACGGAATCTGGTCTGACGAAAAAGCCATTATCATTACCGTCCCCGCCCCATTTTGGAGAACGCGAACCGCTTTTATATTCTACACGGGCATAATCCTTCTCATTATATTCTTGATAAGCAAACTCATTTCAAAGAAATTTGAAGAAAAAAATACACGAATCCTTGACCGTCAAAAATGGACGGAACAACTTGAGTTACAGCAAGAAGAACTTGAAATCAAGAACAAAAACATTCTCGACAGCATCACCTATGCAAAACGAATCCAGTCGGCCATTATGCCAGCTCGTGCGAAGTTCAAACAACTGATACCCTCCTATTTTATATTGTATATGCCGAAAGATATTGTGAGCGGCGATTTCTATTGGATTACAAAAATTGACACGAAGATATTCATCGTCTGCTCTGACTGTACCGGTCACGGCGTTCCAGGGGCATTCATGTCGATTATCGGCGATAACTTGCTGCGAAACATCACCACGTCACGAAACATCCATAAGGCATCCGAAATTCTTGATTACCTTAACAAATCACTGATAGAACTGTTCACCAAAAATGAATTGGACGACGAAACGCCAGTGAAAGACGGCATGGACATTTCCATCTGCGTGTTCCACACCGACACCGGCGTACTTGAATTTTCAGGTGCGTTAACGCGAATGCTCTTAGTCCGCAACAATCAATTCATCACGTATCGAGGCGATAAAAATCCTGTGGGCTTGTCCAACGAACAAGACAATTTATTCACAACGGCAATCATACGCGTTCAAAAAGGAGACCGTTTCTATATGTTCAGCGACGGTTACGCCGACCAATTTGGCGGAGAATCGGGAAAGAAAATGAAATTCAAACATTTCAAACACAATATATTGTCGGTACAACATCTGCCAATGATGAAACAAGGAATTGAACTCAAGAAACAATTCCAACAATGGCAACAAGACTGGGAACAAGTTGACGACGTGATTGTGATGGGCTTCGAGTTTAATAATTATATTGAAGCGTTGGAAAAAAATAAAAGTCTATAATTTGAGCAAGATGCATTGTTTTTTCCAAAAAGATTCTACATTTGTGGCACAATAATTGAAACTACTTGTTTAATAAACCTTATTTAATAATTAAAAAACATTTTTATGAAAAAAATTTTATTGTATGTCGCAACGTTAGCGACGATTGCTTTTACTGGTTGTAGCAAAGAACAATCTGAATTGAGTGTTGACGATGTTAAAGCAAAAGCAACAATCTCTGGTAAAGTAACCTATGACGGTGGTTCGTATTACGACAAGACAGAGGCAAAAACCGTTTCATTAAGCGATGTTGCGGCAAGCAACGTTACCGTAGTGGTAAAAGTTGAAAACGACAACTATACCGGTGACGGCGGCTCATTCCTCTACTTTGAGACACAAACTGACGAAAACGGATTATTCTCAATTGACGTACCTGTGTACAACTCCCTTACTGCCACTGTTTACAACCTTCCTTTCTACGGCAAATGGCAAGAATATGACGGAGAATCGAACGTTGAATACAACAACGTTTTAATGAAGATGACAACAAAGACAGTTACTGCAAACGAGAAAGAAGTAAAATTCATTACTATCAGCACTTCTTACGAAAATAGTAAACAATTTAAAGACTAATAGCAATGAGAAAATACTTATATAGTTTGCTTTTGTGGGTATTAGCCATACCTGCATTAGCACAAGAATCGACAGATTCTCAATTTGGTCCAGTTGCCGGAGAAAAGGCATTTGGCGTAACACTTGACCCTATTGCAAGTTTTGTTGGCAATATGTACAACGGAACAGCAAACAACGCTTTGGGTGCATTACAAGGAGAAAGTCTTTTTCTGAATAATTTCTCAATTATGGGCAAATATTTCTTGAGCGACAACACTGCCGTAAGAGCAAATATCGGTTTCTTATTTAGTAAAAACAATAACCAAACGTACGTGCAAGACGACGAAGCAGTTTTCTTAAACGCATTCAGTCAAGCAAAAGTAATCGATTCAGACATTACGAAACGTAGAGGCGGTAGTTTTGCTGTCGGTTTGGAAAAACGCATTGGTTCTGGTCGTATTCAAGGTATCGTAAGTGGTTCTGCCGTATATGGTTTTGCAACGACAAAAAGTACATATAAATATGGTAATGCCATTACCGACATCAACCAAGCACCAACAATTGCAAATCCTGCAAATTACACTGCCATAGGATCTATGCCTAATGCACGTCCTACAAAGAATTTCACAGCTGCTCCTTCACACCTTGCTGGTTTAGTAGGTAGTTTCGGTGCAGAATATTTCCTTTGTCAAAAGGCAAGTATCGGTGCCGAAGTAAACGTATATCTTGTTCACGAATGGACATCACAACGATATGCAGAATACGAAGGATTCAATGTGGTAACAAACCAAGTTGATACATACACCGATCTAATTTCACCCAAATCAAGAAGAACAGAACTTGCAACAGGAAACATCGGTGCAAACTTATTTATGAATTTCTACTTCTAATCGTTGAAATTCAACACAATCAAACGCATATAAGGTTTTCTTATATGCGTTTTTTGTTTTTACTCCCGAAAAATTCCTACGTGTTTTACGTAAACACATTGCGAAAAATACGTAATTTTCTAAAAATCAGTATTTTACGAGAATCAAATTCAAAAATTTATATACATTTGCAGTGGAAAAAATAATTATTAAAACACAATACAATGGCAAAGAATTTTGACAAAGAATTGAACGATTTCATGGCGAAAGTAATCGCTAAGAATCCAGGTGAATCAGAATTTCACCAAGCTGTTCACGAAGTAGTACACTCAATCCTTCCATTCTTGGATGAAAATCCAAAGTACAAAGCAGCTAAAGTTTTGGAAAGAATGGTAGAACCAGAAAGAGTTTTCATCTTCAGAGTTCCTTGGATTGACGACAAAGGCGAATGGCAAATCAACCGTGGTTTCCGCGTACAAATGAACAGCGCTATCGGTCCTTACAAAGGTGGTATCCGTTTCCATCCAACTGTAAACTTGGGTATTCTTAAATTCTTGGCTTTCGAACAAACATTCAAAAACAGCTTGACTACATTGCCTATGGGTGGTG
>JAFZTG010000013.1 GCA_017618935.1 Bacteroidales bacterium
AGGTGCCGACATCATTATGGCTCTTGACGAATGTACGCCAGGCACTGCCGATTATCAGTATGCAAAAAAGTCGCTTGACTTGACGCACCAATGGCTGCTCCGTGGCGTGAAACATTTTGACGAGACCGAGCCGTTGTATGGTTACAATCAGACATTTTTCCCTATTGTGCAAGGTTGCACGTATAAAGATTTGCGACAAAAGTCGGCGGAATTTATCGCCTCGCTTAACCGTGAAGGCAACGCCATTGGCGGACTTGCCGTGGGCGAACCCGAAGAGGTGATGTACGAAATGATTGAGGTTGTCAACGGTATTTTGCCCAAAGACAAACCACGATACTTGATGGGCGTGGGAACTCCTATGAATATCTTGGAAGCGATTTCTCTCGGCGTTGATATGTTCGACTGCGTTATGCCTACTCGTAACGGGCGAAACGGTATGCTTTTCACGTGGGACGGCATCATCAACATAAAAAATAAAAAGTGGGAAGACGACTTTTCTCCTATCGAGGAGAATGGGGCTACGTTTGTTGATAAGATTTATTCAAAAGCTTATTTGCATCATTTGATTCGTTGTCAGGAGATTTTGGGAGCACAAATCGCAAGCATCCATAATTTGGGATTTTATTTGTCTTTGGTCGAAGAGGCACGAAAACAAATACAAAATGATACCTTTGCAGAGTGGAAATCTAAAATGGTGGTTCAATTGGCACAAAGAATATGATAAAGAAGCTTGACTGGTATATCATCAAAAAATTTCTTGGCACATTCCTCTTGTCAATGGTGCTGATAATGGCCATTGCCATTATTTTCGACATTCAGGAAAAATACGACGATTTCATCACGAAACACGCGCCATTGCGTGAAATCATCTTTGATTATTATCTGAATTTCATTCCGTACTATGCAAATTTGTTTACTTCGATGTTCGTCTTCATCTCGGTGATTTTCTTCACCTCGAAAATGGCGTCGAATACCGAAATTATTGCGATTCACTCGGGTGGAATCAGTTTCTTGCGTTTCCTGAGACCGTATATGATTACCGCCACGTTTATCGCTGTCCTCTCGTGGATATTGATTTTGTTCGTGATTCCCGAATCCAACAAAGTGCGTGTTGATTTTGAGGATAAATATATTCGAAATAAGTATCAGAACTGGGAGAAAAACATTCACCGACAAGTTCGTCCGGGCTATTTCGTGTATATGGAGAACTATAATGTCGATTCCGAGAATGCGTTTCGCTTTTCTATTGAAAAATATGAAAACGGGAAACTCATATCAAAACTGACAAGCGACTACGCGAAATGGGACTCGACCAAAAACCTGTGGACTGTCTATAATTATTTCATTCGTACCTTGGACGGTCCCGAAGAACGGATGGAGTCGGGCGCTCGGCTCGACACCGCATGTTATCTGGAATCGCAGGATTTGCGTATGCGCGATTTCTACGTTGACAAGATGAACATTGTGGAACTGAACGAATACATCGAGCAGCAAAAAATGCAGGGAACCGACAACATTGAAAAACTTGAAATCGTGAAATATCAGCGATGGGCTCTGCCCTTCTCCACTTTTATATTGACTTTGATGGGCGTGTGCTTGTCGAACAAGAAGAAACGAGGCGGAACGGTCATCAATATTGTGGTGGGAATCGCTCTTTGCTTCTCGTATATCCTTCTGGAACAAGTGAGTACGACGTTTACCTTAAACCTTGGCTTTAGCCCGCTGATTTCGGTCTGGATACCAAATATATTGTACTCTATCCTGTGTGTATTCTTGTTCCGACGAGCAACGATTTAATTCCGTACGTCAAAACGCTCGGCAGAAAATACGCCTTTTATACTTCTGACTTTCTCCAGAATTTTGTCAAGGTGAACAATATCCTTGATTGACAAGGTGAGCATTCCTTCAAAATTGCCGTCTTTCGAGTCGAGTTTTATACCACGAAGTTTCACTAACGTGTCTTTTGCCAAAAGTTCGGTAATGTTGTTGATAATGCTGATTTCGTCACTTCCCGTAATACGAATTCCTGTCACGAAATCCACGTTGGCCTCGGCTCTGCTCCATTGTGCCTTGATAATACGATACGGATATTGTCCCATCATATTCAATGCATTAGGACAGTTCAAACGGTGAATCTTTATACCTCCTCCTGCCGAAACAAAGCCAAAAATGTCGTCACCTTTAATCGGATTACAACATTTGGCAAGTTTATAATCAAGATTGTCATTGATATTATCAATTATCAATAGATTTTCGGAGTCTTTCGCTATTCTTCTGTTGAATTTCTCCTTGAATTCGTCGGCATTGATTGACAACGGCTTTTTGTCTTCGGTTTTTTCTTCAAAGACAGACTTGATTTGTGACGTGTCAACTTTGTTGGCCATCACTGCCATATATAAGTCGAACGGCTCCTTGAAGCCGAAATGTTTCGTGACTTTGCGAATATTTTCGTCGGAAAACTTGATATTAATCTGGGTAAACTTTCTCGACAAGGTTTCCTTGCCAATGTTTGCCGTCTTATACTGCAAGTCTTTCAGATATTTCTTAATGTGCGTACGGGCTTTCGAGGTCTTTACAAACGACAGCCAGTCTTGCTTCGGGAACTGGTTTTTTGACGTGAATACCTCAACGGAATCACCGTTTTTCAAGATGTGATTTATCGTCACGATTTTCCCGTTTACCTTTCCTCCGGTACACGTGTTTCCTATATTTGAATGGATTTCATATGCAAAATCGAGCAAGGTTGCGTCGGCAGGAAGTTTTCGCAAATCGCCTTGTGGTGTGAAAATGAACACTTCCGACGTATAGAGTTCCATTCGGGAATTGTTGTCATTCTCAAGTGATTCGTCCTTACTTTCAAGCATTTCTCTAATTGACGATAGCCAATGTATTGAATTAGAAGCAGATTCACCATCTTTGTAAATCCAGTGAGCCGCTTGACCTTTTTCGGCAACCTCGTCCATTCGTTTCGTTCTGATTTGTACCTCAACCCATCGGTTCTCTGGCCCGAGAACAGTGGTGTGCAACGATTCGTAACCACTCGATTTTGGAGAAGAAATCCAGTCTCGCAAACGGTTCGGGTTCGGGCGGTAGAGGTCGGAAATGATGGAATATACGTTCCAGCAGTCGCGCTTCTCGAATTCTGGTTGTGAGTCTATAATGATACGGATGGCGAAAAGGTCGTAAATGTGGTCGAACGTCACCTTCCCCTTTTGCAACTTGTTCCAGATGGAATGTATGGATTTTGGTCGCCCTTTTATCTCAAAGGGTGGTATCCCTTTCGATTCAAGTAGTTCTTTAAGTGGCTGAATAAAACTTTCTATATATCTGTCTCTTGCCGCCTTTTTTTCTGCAAGTTGTTTGGCGATTGTCTTGTAAATGTCGTTGTGAAGATATTTCATCGACATTTCTTCCATCTCCGTCTTGATTTGATACAAACCAAGTCGGTGGGCAAGCGGAGCATACAGCGACTCTAATTCTTCGGCGAGATTCTTTTGTTCTTCTTCCGAAAGATTTTTTATGTTTCTGAGCTTGTTGAGTTTTGAACTCAGCAATATCAAGACAACACGAACGTCGTCGGCTTGACTGAGAATGAGTTTTATGAAATTCTCGGATTGCAGTTTTGAGCGTGTGGTGTTTATTTTCTCAACTTTCTCCAATCCGACGATGATACCCAGAACTTTTTCCCCATAAGCGGAACTAATTTCGGCGTTGGTAATCTTCCCTTTCTCGTGACAAGGTTTCAGGAAAATGCTCATAAGAGCCTTTGCTCCAAGTCCGATAAGAGAAATTGCTATCTCTGCCTGACTGAGAATGTTTTCTAATTCTGCATCGCTCAGGTGCGATTTGCAAAAATCATATGCCTTTTCTATCAGCGGAATGTCGCGTTCCTGTTCTTTGATGAACGGTTTCGCCTGCGTTATTATGTTTGATATCACATTGTCCATATCGAAAATTTGTCTGGGTAATATTACAAAAAAA
>JAFZTG010000142.1 GCA_017618935.1 Bacteroidales bacterium
CGAGGCAACCGCGTCCTGCCTCGTCGCATCCTGCCTCAATGCAGTTTGATGTATGAAACGGAGCCAACATGTTATTTTTTCCGAAGAAGAATTTCGTATTTGGTAATTGCCCAGAACACCCACTTGTCGCCATACATTCCAATAGCCATGTGCGTCACATCGGGCGTCATCACTTTCATACAATTTTGAGAACGTTTTTCCATAATCCAATGTGTTACGACGGAATCAACCACGTTTTTCATTTCCTCGTCGCCATTGATGCCGTTGAACGAGTATCCATATCCCACACAAAACGCCATTTTCATGGCTTGCACAAAATTCAACCCATTCTCATTTTCATATGTCGTTCCTTTGTATTTCGTCTTATTGATTCTGTCCCAAGGCGTTTCGCCGTTCATATTCACGTCCTCACTATGATTTTCGAAAAACATTTCCCGGGCGTGTTCGTTAGCAAGCCGTTCAAGGGTCGTATCCCATTCTATCGTCGGTACGGGAGCAACATACACCACTTCGCTCGTATCGCATTCACAGCCTTTTTTACGCCACGTATTTACAGCCTCCAAGGCATATTTTCTGAAATTCTCACGCTCATAACTAAACGGAATGGTATGAAATTCAGCGTTGAGTTTTTTCTCAATGTCGGTCAATTTTGCATTGTTGGGGAAAATCTCTTTGGCAAGAACTAAGTAACGGTATGCATTTCTGAGTAAGACGCTATCTTTCCATGTTCGTTCGTGTGTGGCCGTTGCCCTATACGCATTCGTTGAGTTGTTGATGAGTTCAATCCAACGATTTTCAATATGATGTGAGATACCCTTGTCCTCGGGATACAACTCAAGTCCTTTTTTCGAGAAATCGTAAAACAGCGTTTTGTCATCATCGGTTCGGGCTGTGTCAATACTAATAAGGAGAGCCTTCTTAAAACCTTCGCTTATGCCATAATTACCTTGAAATTTCACTTTATAATTTCTGATAAGCGTGAACAAGTCGCTGAACATCCAGTTCTCGGCAAGAAGAATCGCTCCTTGCGTAAGAGCAATGTAATTATCGCTTCCGCTTGAAATTTCGGCTGGAGATTTAGCATAAAGTCGTTCTATTTTAGAATAACACTTGTCGTAGCGGCCAGCTTCGGCATCGATGCGGGCGAATTCAAGTCCGTCGGCTTTCTTGGTACGAAAAATACTCGAAAGTCGTTGATTTATAGCCTGTGCCTCCGACGTGTTTGCCGTCTTTATCTTTTTAGCACGTGCTTCAGCAAATTCTTTTATAATCAAAAGTGTATCACCGTGTTCGTCAAGAATTTCGCGGTCTTCGTCCTTTGAGCTAAGAATACTCAAATTGGAAAGGCAGTCAAGGAGCGGATTTTTAGAAACCTCCTTATAATCCGAAGGAGACTGAGCCATCTCAAAATAGGCGATGGCCTTTACATAGTATGCTTCGAGCATTTCGGGTTTCTTTTTGAGAGCTGCGTCACATTGCTGTATGCATTTTGCATATTGTTGTTTATTATACGTTGCGTATAATTTGCTCATTTTTTGAGAATACCCTGATACACAAATACATAGAATCGAAAATAGAAGTATAAATCTTCGCATAGTAAAATATAAATTAGCCAATCAAAGGTAGTAAAGAATTATCAATCCTAATTATTTTTTTAGAAAAAGCAGTGATTTTCAAAAAAAGTATTACTTTTGTCGCTGTTCAAGGCTCCTTGGATGAGTGGTTTAGTCAGCGGTCTGCAAAACCGCGTACGGCGGTTCGAGTCTGCCAGGAGCCTCATAAAAGACAAGATGCGAATGCGTTTTGTCTTTTTTTATTATGACGAAGTTTTTAATAATTCCATAAAATCTGTCTAAATCTATTTATATACCATTATAAAATACTATCTTTGACACTCGAAAATCAGTGCAGATGGCAGAATATACCTTTCCACAGATAATTCAAGACGATATTAAGCAGTTCAACCAGATGTTTGAGCCGAATTTGCTGTCGAAAACGAATTTGTTGAACGTGATTTCAAAATATGTGTTTGGCAACAGGGGAAAACAAATCCGACCAGCAATGACTTTCCTTTCTGCACGACTATTTGGCGATGTGACGGAATCAACATTTTCCGCTGCCTATATGGTTGAACTTTTGCACAATGCCACCCTGATTCACGACGATGTGGTCGATGATTCGGAGACACGAAGAAATTTGTTGTCGGTGAAGGCAAAATGGAAAAACAAAATTGCCGTTCTTGCCGGTGATTACTACTTGGCAAAGGGTTTGATCTATGCCATCGAGAAGAATGAAATCAAGGCGCTGGAAATAATGTCGCAAGGTGTGAAGAAAATGAGCGAGGGCGAACTGATGCAGATTGAACACGCTCGTTCACTGGAAAATTCGGAACAAACCTATTATGAGATAATTAAGGCAAAAACAGCGGCATTGTTCGTGGTTTCGATGGTAACAGGCGCATATTCAAGTAAAAAGGCGACCAACGAAGAAATTGAACGTATTGAGCGTATTGCCGAACTGCTGGGATTGGCGTTCCAAATCCGTGACGACGTTCTTGACTATTCCCGCACGTCGGTGCTTGGCAAAAAAACATTGAACGACTTGCAGGAGAAGAAGCAGACGCTGCCGCTGCTCTACGCCATTTCAAAACTCTCGTTCGTGGAACGGGAAAAAATCTTGTTCAAATTGGAACATCACGGCAACAAGCAGGAAAAATTGGAAGAATTGGCGGAATTTGTCCGTGAAAAAGGCGGAATTGATTATGCCACACAACGGCAAATCAGTTTTTGCGAAGAGGCAAAACGACAAAGCTTTCTGTTCCCCGAAAGCGATGCACGCGCGGCACTTGTGGGACTGATTGACTTTATTGCGTTGACGGAACAATAAAATCACAATATTTTTGTTTTCTTTGCAGTATGATTATAGAAGTAAGAAACATACAAAAATCGTTTGGCAACCTTCCAGTGCTGAAAGGCATTGACTTGGACGTTGGCAACGGTGAGATTGTTTCGATAGTGGGGAAAAGCGGTGCTGGGAAAACGACATTGCTCCAGATTATGGGCACTCTGCTCAATGCCGACGAGGGCTCGGTAAAAATTCTCGACACGGAGATTCGTTCTTTGAAAGAAAAAGAATTGGCAAGATTCCGAAACGAACACATTGGTTTCGTGTTCCAATTTCATCAGCTTTTACCCGAATTCACTGCACTTGAAAATGTGTGCCTACCAGCATTGTTGCAAGGGAAAACGCTGAAACAGTCGGAAGCACGGGCAAAGGAATTGCTTTCGTTTTTGAATCTTTCGGAACGAATGACCCATAAACCCTCGGAACTTTCGGGTGGCGAGCAGCAACGAGTTGCCGTGGCACGGGCAATTATGAACAATCCTGCCGTGGTGTTTGCCGACGAACCGTCAGGAAATCTTGATTCCCAGCATAAGGCAGAATTACACGAATTGATTTTACGTTTACGAGATACGTTCCATCAAACCTTTGTGATTGTTACTCACGACGACACGCTCGCCGCAATCTCAGACAGGGTTATTAAGATGGAAGACGGAAAAATTATACCTAATGAGCAATAATTCTAAATTATCGAGAAAAGAAAAACGTCAGCTGCGGCTTCAAAAAATGCACGCCAAATACAAACTGACGATTCGGGATACGAAAACCTTCGCGGAGGTATTCTCATTGCGTCTATCGCTCTCGAATGTGTTACTTTTTATTACAACGTGTGCCGTGATACTGATATTTGTCGTGTATTTAGTCATTGCATATACGCCTCTGAAAGAATACGTCATTCCGAATTATCCTGAATTGGAGGAACGCGAAAAGATTGAACGCAATGCGGAACTTGTTGACTCTCTTGAGTATGAGATGAAACTTTATGCTCAAAAGATGCAGATTTTGCAAACGATTCTTAACGGCGAGGATCCTTCGGCTTACGAATTACTTGATTCCATTGTCGTTACAAATGAAAACTATGCGAATCTGAATTTCGACTTGTCGCCTGCCGATTCAATGCTCCGAATGGAAATTCAGGAAAACGAGGCGCTAAACGTGAATTTTCACGCAAATACGGCAGGTGTTCGTATTGAAAACTTGTTCTTTTACCCGCCAATCAACGGCATTGTGTC
>JAFZTG010000143.1 GCA_017618935.1 Bacteroidales bacterium
AGGTCGCTCGTTTGTCTATCAGGAATCGGCAGTGGGCGAATATGCAAGAAAAAATATTTTTGTGCTCGATAATCTTTGGGAAGGTATTGGTGCCGTTCTTGCTCAAAATCCTGACATACAATATCTGTTTGGCAAGGTGACCATGTATTTGAGTTACGACCAACTTGCCCGTGATTATATCTTGTATTTCTTGAATACGTATTTTAAGGACAACGAGAAACTTGTTACGACTATCAAACCTCTTGGTTATTTCCATGACGAGAAGGAGTTGGCAACTGTTTTTCAAGGAAAAGACTTGCAGGAGGCATACAAAACGCTTTTTACCAAAGTGCGTGAACGAAAACACAACATTCCGCCACTTATCAATTCCTACATAAATCTGAGTGCAACGATGAAAACATTTGGCACGTCACTCAACGAGGGTTTTGGAGCCGTAGAGGAAACAGGCATCTTGATTACGATTGCCGACATTGCAGAAAAGAAATTGGAGCGTTACGTTCGCTCGTATGGTAAATGACAGAAAAACAATTTCCTGATATTGGCATAGTACATTTCTTGAAGAAGAAAGGATGTCGTCGTGTGATTCTTCGTGTGAAAACTGATGGCGAAGTGTACGTTACAATGCCGTGGCTGTATTCGCAAATGCTTGCGGAACAATTCGTTAGGTCAGGTTATGATTGGATTCTTGCACAACAACAGAAAAAGCGGGAACACAATCATTTGATTACTTTGGACACGGAACTTTACACACACTTTCATTCGGTTGAAATGATGCAAGGTGTTGATAATTCATTTCGGTACTCAATACAAAAGGATAAGGTGAAAATCCTTGTTCCTCATTCGGTGAAAATAGAAACCGAACAAGTTCAGGAAGCATTGCAGAATGTGATGATTTCCGTCTTGCGAAAAGAAGCGACGGAATTTTTGCCTAATCGTGTGGAACAACTTGCCAAACAGCATGGATTTTCGTTTTCGTCGGTTTCCGTGTCAAGTGCGAAAACTCGTTGGGGCTGTTGTACCTCACAAAAACGCATTCGCTTTTCGTTATTTACCATGACGTTGCCGTTTCATTTGATTGATTATGTGATTTTGCACGAGTTGTGTCATACGAAATATATGAATCACAGCAGCGAATTTTACGATTTGTTGAATACTTGTTGTGGTGGAAATCACAAGAAATATCGGGCAGAGATGAAAAGTTGTACAATGAATGTGTTTCCAAAATTTGAGCGAAACGAAACTCTTTTTATCGTTTTTCCTTAAAAAACTTTTGCATTATTTTTTCTGCCATTTCATTACTTTTTTTACAAAGATATAAATTTTAAATTAGTACAAAAATTCGAACAATCAGACTATTTTTTATTTTTCAAAGTATTAGTTTGACAGAAATTTATGCTGTTGTTACGTTGCAATTTTTTACTGATAGCTTACTTAAGGTTATTAAATTTAACCTATTTATGTAATTTTGTTTAATTGTTGTATTAGATATTGTAAAATATTATAAATTTGTAATCGAAAAATAAAAATTTGATTCGGAGAGGAGAGAAAGGATTTTATGTTTTAACTTTGTCTAAATAATAAACCTATGATTGACACAAACTTTTGTATGAGTTCTTACCTTGCTTTTCGATATATTATTGAAAAGCAATATGATTTTTTTGAGGGATTACACCATGAAAATTATCCTTCGGTTCCCGAAAATGAAATGAAGTTGGTAGGAACGGCTCGCGAAATTGATGCGGCAATAGAAGAACAAATTGCTCCATTGAGAAAGAAAAAGTGTGGAATCCTTCTGTCTGGTGGAATGGATTCTGCTATTGTCGCTTCGTATTTGCCTGGTATTGATGCATATACGTTTCGTTTTTTAGGTGGTGAGTATCAGAAAGATGAATTAGAACGTGCCCAATACTATGCGAAGCAAAACAATATGCGTTTGCATTATGTTGATATTGATTGGAGTGTGATAGATGATTGTCTTGATGTCATTATGCAAAGAAAGGGCGCCCCTGTTCATTCTATCGAACCTCAGATTTATGCTGCGGCAAAGCAAGCAAAGAACGATGGTATAGAACTTATGTTTATCGGCGATGGAAGTGACTATGTGTTTGGCGGAATGGACGGTTTGCTTTCAAAAGACTGGGATTATGATGCGTGGATACGGAGGTTTATCTATTTAAATCCCGAGGAAATTCTGAGAAATCCAGTGGATGTCACGTATGTGTTTGAAAAATATAAACGTGCTGGCGGAAAAGTTGACTTTCAGAAATGTATGGACGACATAGCGACCGAGGAAAGTTACGGTTCCTATTCCAATGCATTTGAAACGGCTGGATTGGCATATTTTGATCCGTATGCGATTATGAAAATGTCGCAACCGTTAGATTTGAAGCGTGTAAGAAATGGAGAGTCAAAGTATCTTATTCGGGAATTGTTCTCTACCAAATATCCTGACATTCCTGTGCCAAATAAATTGCCAATGCCCCGTCCTGTTGATATTTATTTTGCAAATTGGGAAGGTCCCAAACGAAAAGAGTTTCGTAGCGATTTGAATATGACTTCTTTTTCAGGAAATCAAAAATGGCTATTGTATTGTTTGGAACGTTTCTTAAATTTGTACTCGCCAGAAAATAAATAGATATGATAATTGGTTATACGACAGGGGTTTTTGATTTGTTTCATATTGGACACTTGAATTTGCTTCGGAAAGCAAAAGCTCAGTGCGATTATTTAATCGTGGGCGTTTCGTCAGATGATTTGGTTATGTACAAAAATAAACATGCCGTCATTCCATTTGAAGAACGTATGGAAATTGTGAAGGCAATCCGTTACGTCGATGAGGTTGTTCCCCAACTGAATATGGATAAGATGGAAGCGTGGAAGAAATATAAATTCAATGTGATGTTTGTCGGCGATGATTGGAAGGGAACTGACAAATGGAATAAAATTGAAGAAGAGATGAATTCGGTAGGGGTGAAGATCGTATATTTCCCTTATACCAAAGGAACTTCAAGCACGTTGATAAATCAAACCTTGGAACGGTTGCGTGGTGAGCAATAATTATTGCAAGCCAACAGCGTTTAACACGCGGGCACACGATTTATTGTCTCTGTAATCGTTAAGTAATTTGTTCGCTTGTTCTCTTTCTTGCTCGTAAGAATCTTTGTCGTGCGACAAATCGTCTAAGAATTGATAAAAATCTTGCTTTGTCTTAATGTGAAATCCAGCTCGATAATCGTTGATGTTCTGAACCGAAAAACCACGAGTGTTTTGGTAATCGTCGATGTCGTCTTCGGTAAAGGCGAGAGGACGATTGAGAAGAAGAAAATCGGAGAAAATTGACGAATAGTCCGTGATAAGTGCATCGCATTGACCAGCAAGGACATACAAATCCATTTCTCTTTTGGTAAATTCCGCGTGTGATAGGAAAATGAGATTCTCCATTTCTACAAGATTATATTCTGTAATATCTTGCACAGGATGAAGTTTGATAATCATTTTCAGCTTTCGTTCACCCAAAAACGAGTTTAGTTCTTGCAAATGTCCTAATCCGAAAATAGGAATTAAAGGTGCTTTTTTCTGGGTTTCTTTGCCCATTTCCTTTGAATCGCGGAAGGTTGGCGCCCATAAAATTAATTTGGCATAGTTTCCAAATTGGTAAGGTGAGGATTTAAAAAGATTGTCGTTGCGTGGTTGTCCGCAAACAATGATTTTGTCTTCTGGGAATGAAAACGTATAACTCAAAACGGGAATTAAATGCTTGGAACTTGCAACTACGTGCGTAAAGAAAAGTTTTTCAGAATCGTTCTTCGCTTCAAAATCTTTGCTTTTTGCTTTAAAAGGCGTTCCGTGCCATAATTGCACCACTTTTTGATTCTTCCCCGGTAAGATTGGAATTCTGCCAAAACAGTAAAAGACGTACCCAGCCGAGAAATAATCAATAAATCCGTTCCATTTCTTTTTGAACGTTACATTTTGTGGTTGCGTTTGTACAAATTTAGCATAATCGTTCGTGGCACAGACTATCTTATACTTTTTATTGAATTCATTTTCAATAAGATAATCGTAGAGTGCCTTTACATTGTCACGAAATCCTAAATCAGTGTAAAAGAGTATCTTATCTTGCTTGTGGTTGATTCTTTTGTTCAAGAACGAGCACAAGGCAAACACCGTGGCGTGAAAAAATTTTATAATAAACTGTCTCATTTTTATAACTTGACGACAAAATTGAGAAAAAAACGTGTAACAAAAAAGCCTGGAATAAAATTAGAGAAAAAAAACTATTTGAGAATTAAAAACTATCTTTGTCGTTGAAAGTAAAAGAGTAATTCAATGAGTAAGTTTCGGCTGTTTTTGCTAAACATACTGTATCCCAAGTGGCTGTTCCATTACATCGTGTGTAGTAAAGCAAAAAGTCATGGGAAAGTGAAGGTTCGTCGTTATTCTACGGTAAATCGGGGAACCGTGCTGGGCGACCAAGTTTCGTTGGGCGGAATTCATATCGTGGGCAAGGGAAATTGTTATGTGGGCAATTATGTTCATACAGGTACTGATTGTCAGATACTTACCGATTATCATAATTACGATGGCGGTGAATTGATTCCGTATGACCATTCGTGGGTTGTGGAAGATGTGTATGTTGGCGATTTTGTGTGGTTGGGCAATAATGTTATTATTCTTGCTGGTGTAACAATAGGCGAAGGTGCCATTATTCAGGCAGGAAGCGTTGTGGTGAACGATATTCCGCCAATGGCGATTGCTGGCGGTCATCCAGCAAAAGTGTTTAAATATCGTAACGTTGAACATTTTCAAAAACTGAAACGTGAGGGAAAGTTTTTAATGTTGGATTAGTTTTTTCTTTTGTTCAAGAACGAGCACAAGGCAAAAATCGTTGCGTGAAAGAATTTGATAATAAATCGTTTCATTCTTTATAACTTGGCAACAAAATTTAAGGGAAAAGATAAAGCTTGTTTTTTTGAAATCATCGAATTAGTGTGTTCAAAGTTCAATTACATTTTCCTATCAAAGAAAGGACTTTTGCCACTTACCGACAAGGGCAAGCCCAAAACGACGGAACAATCATGCAACAGATTCATTTTCAATGCTGTATAGCCAACCGTGTACATTACTCTGTTATCAATTCTATTGTCGCACGCAACCGAAACTGCAGAACCGATTGCTATACCTAAATCATTGGCATTGAAGAAACAAGGAATCTTAGAATCTTTGTCCTCGCATTTTGAGAAACCGCAAAAAGAACAATTGAGTCCCAACGGAGCGTTCTTTGTTGCAAATAACATAACGGCCTGACTTTTCCTACAATTCTCTGCATCGCGTGCAAAAGACGTCCGACCTTCTTTTTCGGCGATTTCGCACATGGCAATAGCAAGTTTTTCAATGTCATTGCCCGTCAATATCGCAAATTCCAAATTGTCAACACCCTTTCCTTTGGGAGCGGTACGAGCCGCAACCGCAATTTTTTTCGCTATAGCAATTACAGCCTCTTCACGAATGTCCTCTTCTTTTAAAAACATGATTCTTATTTTACATAAATCTTATATGATTTATTTCCTGCTGTCACGAAATAGATTCCGTTTTTCGGAACCGTTACGGAGTATCCTTTGCCTTCAAATCCGCCTAACACATTGTAAACCATGACAACTTGAGAAGCAGAAATCACATTTCCCGAAACGGAGATATTGAAATTATTTGTCAACGACGAAACTGCCGATTGCGGATTATCATCCTGACCACCTTCTTCGCCTCCCTCTTGTCCGCCTTCCTCACCTCCTTCGTTTCCACCTTCTTCACCACCTTCGGCTGGCAGTTCTTCGAAAATAAAACCGTTCCAAATTTCGTCTGCCTCATACGCAGCTTTTGTACCAGCAGGAATTTTTATGGTAATTGAAGATTTATCTGAAATGCCTATAAATGGTTTTGTACCATAAGAAGGTACGGTACTAGAATAAATTACAATTGAAGCTAAAGATGTACAACCTTCAAAATTATTATTACCGATAGAACTAGGTGAACCTAAAATTATAGATGTCAAATTATTATCATAACTAAACACATAATTACCCAACGTCGTTACCGTATTAGGTAACACAACAGAAGTCAACTCTCTACAATAATTAAATGTACCATCATCAACTCCTACGACCGTATAAGTAACTCCATCAAATTCAACTTGATCTGGCACAACAACATCACCAGAATACGCCATTGAACTTGAATAGTTCGAACCTTTAAACGATATATTCACGGTATTGGCACTTTGTCTTGTGTAATAAAAACCATCAACTTCAAAATCGTGTGCAAATGCCATAACCGACAAAACTAAAGCACAACCGAGCATAACATATTTTTTCATACTTCAATTTTTTTAGTTCTACAAATATAAAAAAAATACTGTTTTTTGCAAAGTTTTTAACCAAAAACGACAAAGTATTCACAATTGAGAAAATTTCTTTTGATTTTCTTTGTCAAATAAAAATATTTAAGATTTTTGCCGACAAATATTTGAATATGAGTTTGATTAAATCTATTTCTGGTATTCGTGGGACAATTGGCGGAAAAACAGCCGACAATCTCACTCCCGTCGATATTATCGCCTTTGCTTCAGCCTATGGTTCGTGGGTAAAGGATAACGTAAAAAATGGTTCGAATAAAATCGTCGTTGGTCGCGATGCGCGTCTTTCGGGTGACATGGTGAGCAGCCTTGTTATGCAAACACTTGTTGCTCTTGGCTTTAAAGTGGTAAACATAGGTCTTGCCACGACGCCTACTACCGAAATCGCCGTTACCGAAGAACATGCCGACGGAGGAATCATTATCACGGCAAGTCATAACCCCAAACAATGGAATGCGTTGAAATTACTCAACACCAAAGGAGAATTTCTGAATGCCGCTGAAGGAAACGACGTATTGGCTCGTGCCGAGAAATTGCAATTCACTTACGCCGACATTGATTCCATTGGTTGTATTGAAAACAACGATACATATAATAATAAGCATATAGAAAAAGTGTTGGCTTTGCCACTGGTTGACGTTGAGGCTATCAAGAAAGCGAATTTCACCGTTGCTATTGACTGCGTGAATTCCGTTGGTGGATTGATTTTGCCAGAATTGTTGCAAAAACTTGGCGTAAAAAATATTCTTCAACTAAACTGCGAGGCGACTGGTCACTTTGCCCACACGCCCGAACCGATTCCCGAAAATTTGGTGGAAACGGCTGCCGCAATCAAAAATAATAATGTCAACGTAGGTTTCGTTGTTGACCCCGATGTTGACCGTCTTGCCATCATCAACGAAGACGGGACAATGTTCGGCGAGGAATACACGCTCGTGTCTGTTGCCGATTATGTGTTACAACATACGCCAGGCAACACCGTCAGCAACCTTTCGTCAACACGTGCATTAGCCGATGTGACAAAAAAATATGGTCAGTCATATAACGCTGCTGCTGTTGGCGAAGTGAATGTGGTGACAAAAATGAAAGAAACCAACGCCGTGATTGGTGGCGAAGGCAACGGTGGCGTGATTTATCCTGAAATTCACTACGGACGTGACGCTTTGGTAGGCATCGCTCTCTTTTTGAGTTTGCTTGCAAAATCAGGGAAAAAATGTTCCGAATTGCGCAAAACGTTCCCGAACTATGTGATCTCAAAGAATAAAATCCAATTAACTCCCGAAACGAACGTTGACGCAATTCTTGCAAACGTTGCCGAACGATACAAAAATGAGAAAGTCAACACGATTGACGGAGTTAAGATTGACTTTGCTGACGGTTGGGTGCATTTACGCAAGTCAAACACCGAGCCTATCATTAGAATTTATGCCGAAAGTGCGACACTTGAAGCAGCAAATGACTTGGCAAATCAAATAATTACTGAAATACAAAGATAATTTTCGTCAAAACACTTGTTATTTAGAACGATTTTATATTTTTGACACAAATTGTAAACGAGAATTTTATGCAACCAACATCTAAAATTAGAGTTATAAAAGACTTTGATAAACTCGACAAAGCTTTGCAAGAGCAAATCAACGAAATGTATCCTAACGGATTTTCTGATATTGCGGAAGATTTGATTTCCTACACGGATCCTAAAACAGGTATGGAACGATTTGCGTTACCACTTGAAACAGAAGATCGTTACTATATGGTTCGTATGGATCAGTTTATTGAATCTCAGATAGATAATAGTGATGACGATGATTTGTCAAATCTCAATTTGGACAAAATCGAACAACCCGAAGAGTTGAAAGATGAATTGAATGAAGAGGTTGACGACGATGTTGTTGATGATATTGCTATCGATGACGAAGAAGACGATGACGAAGAAGAAGGGGATGAAGAAGACGATGAAATATAGATTGAAAAATAAATAATTGTATGGGAAGAGCATTTGAATATAGACGAGCAGCAAAGGAGAAACGCTGGGGAACAATGTCCCGCCTATTTCCAAGATTGGCAAAAAGTATCACGATAGCGGCAAAAGAAGGTGGCCCGGATCCATCAATGAACCCCAAACTTCGTACGGCTATTATGACTGCAAAGGCTCAAAATATGCCAAAAGCCAATATTGATGCTGCAATTAAGCGTGCTTCAAGCAAAGATGTGGAAAACTACACCGAGGTTGTTTATGAAGGAAAAGGACCTCACGGAGTGTTGATTGTAGTGGAGTGTGCAACCGACAACACGACAAGAACGGTGGCAAACGTAAAATCATATTTCAACAAATTGGGAGGTTCGCTTGCTCCTTCTGGCTCATTTGAATATATGTTTTCTCGTAAGGCAGTCATTCAAATCAAGAAAACAGAAGGAATGGATTTGGAAGAATTGGAACTGAACCTTATTGATGCGGGTTTGGAATCAATTGAATGTGACGATGAAGAAGGCATAGTAATAATGTATGCCGATTTCAAGGATTTTGGTAATATGGCGAAAGCAGTGGAAGATAATAATTTAGAACTTATAAAAGCCGAACTGCAACGCATTCCGAATGATGTTCAGGAATTTTCGGAAGAACAGATGGTTGACATTGACAAACTCATAGACCGTCTGGAAGAAGATGACGACGTTCAGGCAGTTTTCACGAATATTGCATAATTCAAATATTAAGAACCTATAAAAAAAGCAGACCGAAAAGTCTGCTTTTAATTATTTTGGTGAAATCCTATTCTCCTTCTGTTATGCCACCAAAGTCGTCAGGAATGTCGTCATAATCACCATTATTTCCATCATTACCTTGGTTAAGATATGCTTGTTCTTCTTTTGTTAACTCAACTTTTTCTCCCCATAGGTTTGACATAAGTTTACTTGCAATGATAGCATCCATTTCCGTCATACCTTCTTCAACTACGTATTCCACAATGATTTGGTCACCTTTTCGAGTTACATTTTTTATAGCATCGTCATCGGTTTCACCATTTTCTTTATCTTCAAGGTATCCTTGATAAGCCAATTCCGCAACAACAGAAGATGAACACGTAACCGTTGCAGTGTGGCTTGTTACAAGACCATTGCTGAACGTGTATTCATTCTTAATTGATTCACCACCCATTTCTCGCATGTCGTAGTAGTATTGCACCGAAACGCTGTTGCTTGTTTGTTCGTACTTTGCTTCTTTAGAAACATCTGGTTTTGGGTCATTGTTTTTGTCATCGTCACCACAACTAACCATTGCGAAACTTGAAACTGCGGCTAATAAAGCCATAAAAAATTGTTTTTTCATAATACTATTTTTTTTGTTATACAAATAATTTTCAATTACAAATTCTCCTTCAACTCGTTCAGTCGTGCTTTTATTGCAGTGAGTTTCTCCACAATCTGCATTTTTGCAACACTGTCGTCGGAACCTTCTTTCAGTTTTCGTTTTGCACCGTCAAGCGTCATTCCCAAATCCTTTACATAATAATGTATTAGTTTGAAATTCTCAATGTCGGCAGGCGTGAACTGACGATTACCTTTCGCATTCTTTCTCGGTTTGATAACGTCAAATTCCTTTTCCCAAAAACGAATGAGCGATGTGTTTTCGTCAAACATTTTTGCAACTTCTCCAATGGAGTAGAACATTTTTTCAGGATCCAATTCTATATTTTTCATAAAAACCAAAATTTCAGGGGTAAATATAGATAAAAATTTGTATTTTCGTCCAAAGTTTTTAGTGGTTTTTATTTGTCAAAAGATATGAAAAAGAAAAGTTTTGTTGTATTTGTTTGTTTAGTCTTGGCTGGAGTTTGTAATATCTCGTTTGCCCAATCGTTAACTGTTAATGCTGTATTTCAGTCGGGAATGGTGTTGCAATATGGTACTGAAGTTCCTATTTGGGGAACTGCTGAAGCCAATGCTGTTGTGAAAGTTGAGTGTAATGAAACGTTCTCTTCGGAATCGTTTGCCGACGAAAACGGGAAGTGGAAGGTGGTTTTCCCATCTACAAACTATGGTGGTCCGTACGAAATGAAGTTTTATGTGAACAACGAAGTCGCAAAGACAATGACTGACGTGTATTTCGGCGAAGTGTTCTATTGTTCGGGACAGTCAAATATGGAACTTGAGGTTCGTCAATGTAATGACTTTTCTGCTGTGAAAGCTGCGGCAAACGACGAAACGATTCGTCAGATGAAAGTTGCCAAAGGTGTCGCTTACGAGCCGTCTGATGTTTTGCCAACTGTTACGTGGAAACCTGCTACGTCGGCAAATGTGGGCTCTTTCTCTGCTGCTGCCTATTTTTGTGCCTTGGAATTGAGAAAATTAGGTGCTATCTCAAACGATATTCCTATTGGAATTTTGAATAATTCCTATGGCGGAGCACGTGTGGAAGCTTGGATGAGCAAGGAAATGCTTGGTTACGACGAGCAAGATGTGGTGCTTGCTGCTGCAGAGGATGAACGTCAGCCGACGAAAATCTTCAACAAAATGGTTAATCCGTTGATTGGTCTGCCGTTCAAGGCAATGCTCTGGTATCAGGCAGAATCGAACTGCGACAATGATAACGATGCAAAATTGTATAGCCAGCAATTCACTAAAATGATTACTTCGTATCGTGAATTATGGGGAATCGGCGATTTTCCAGTCATCTGGGTACAGTTGCCAAACTATATCTCCGAAGTTCGTTCTACCAAGGATAATGAGTTTATTCCTACTTCAACACCACAAGCTTCTCACGCGTGGGTGACTATGCGTAATGAACAAACAAAGTGTCTTTCTCTTTTGAATAATTCAGCACAGATTATCACTATTGACGCTGGCTTGGCAGGCAATATCCACCCAACCGACAAACAAACTATTGGCACACGTCTTGCTCTTGCCGTACGCACGTTAGTGTATGATCCCGCAGTCAATCATCCTACAAAAAGCAATCTAAGTCCTATGGTAAAGGATTATGTTGTGAATGAAGATGGTTCTGTTACAATTTCGTTTGACAATGTGTATGATTTGGTATGTCAGGAATATGTAAAGACTGATGACTATAAGATCGTTGCAACTCCGCTTGAAACGAACGAAATAAAATGGTTCTCTGTGTTAACGCAATCTGGCACGTTGAAATATGCCAATGCAGTGCTGGAAGATAATAAAGTTACCGTTTCGTGTAGCGAACCGTTTACGGCAATTCGCTATGCATGGGACCGTTGTCCCGGTGGTTTGAATTTATATTCAAAATCATCGGAAGAAGGAGTGTTCTTGCCAATAGGTCCGTTCTATATTGATTTGCAACCTACAGAATTCGGAATCAACGAATTTACTTCATCGGTAGGAAAAAATGTGGACGAAAACCCGCTAACCGTTGAAGGTGGTACTTTCGTGACATTTTCGTGGAAAACAGGCGGCGATGTGAAAGTATATCTGAATGATGAATTGGTTGATGCAAATGCTTCGGCAAAATTCCTTATGACTACTGATTGCGTGTACACGCTCAAAGTGGTTGACAATACAAATCCTGAAAATGTAGTGCAACAAAGTATTTCGTTCCACGTGATTCCTCCGTTGCCAAAAATTAAATTGAACTCTGTTTCGGGAATCTTGGCAAATCCGGGCGATGAAATGGAGATTGAAACAAATGCGACGGCTCCGGGCGGTTATCAAGTTACGAAGGTTGACTTGTTTATTGGTAATGAAAAAATTGCCACATTGACCGAAGTTCCGTTTACTTATACGTGGACGGCTGCCGAAAATCTTGGAGAATACAAATTTTCGGGAATCGTATATAATAATAATGACGATTTCACCAAGTCCGATACGCTCACATTGATTGTGACCGACAAGAAAAAAGTCCGTTTCGAGGCAGAAAAAGCAATTCTTGTTGATAGCGATGCAGGCGGTAGTGCCGCAGCAAGCGATGCAAATTGCAGTGGAGGAAAATATATGGCACTTCACGATTTCGTAACGCTCACATTTAAAAATATCTACGCTCCCGAAGATGGAGATTATCCGGTGTATATCCAATATATGTGTAACTACGAAGCACCTAAGCGTCAAAGCATTTCGGTGAATGGCGTAAGCAAAGGCGAGATTGAATTTATTTCGGAAGACTGGGATACGTATAAAATGACGTTGCCGTTGCAACAAGGTATGAATACTATCACTATTGGTGCATCGTGGAAATGGATGTCGTTCGACTATATTGACATTCTCGGTGTGGAGGAACGAGCACTGGGGGAGCTAAGTTCCGAGGTCGGAAATTTCGCCGAGCCGAAAACCGTGTTCAAGATTAATGTAAATGCCACTGTACCAGAAGGCAAATCGTTGGAAAAGATAGATTTATATCTAAAAAATACTGACGAGCCGATTGCCGAGTTTACCGAAACATCGGTTGTTTATGATTGGACGGTACCAGACGAAGAAGGCGAATATACGTTCTTTGCCCGCGTGTATGTCGATGGCGAATACACGCAATCAGAAGATTTCGTTGTTACGGTCACGAATCTTTCACGCCTTCGTTTGGAGGCCGAAGATGCCGTATTGGTAGGTGCTGGCGGTGTTGTGAAAGACAAAACGTGCAGTAACGGAAAATATCTTGATGTTACTGAATTTGAAACAGTTACGTTTAATGGTATCATTGCACCGAAAGCTGGCACATACGATATGTTCGTCGGCTATATGTGTAACTATCAAGCTCCGAAGGGACAAGATTTGATTGTAAACGGAAAACAAATTGAGACAATGATGTTTGAATCGACAATTTGGGGTGTTTATACCACAAAGATTCCGCTGAAGGAAGGAGAAAATACTGTGCAAATCAAGGCGTCGTGGAAATGGATGTCATTTGATTACATCGATATTCTTGGCGTTACGAAAAAAGAAGAAGTTGCTGTGCCAACAATCAGTGCTATTTCCTCGACAATGCAGGCATACAGCGTTGCTTCGTCAATTTACGTTACATTCGAGACTGATGCAACAGCTGTTTCATTTGACGTTGTTGATATGAATGGTCACACAGTGGCAAAGGCAATTACTTCGGGTGAAAGTGGCTCATACACGTTCCCGCAAGCGTTGCGTTCTGGCGTGTATGCAGTGAAAATGACGGCAGGAAACGATGTTGTTGTGCAACAAGTAATTGTAAAATAATGTGATTTCGTAGAGACGTTGCGCGCAACGTCTCTACAACAGATACATAGAAAAGAATGATAGAAATAAGTCCCGCAATAGACATAATTGACGCAAAATGCGTACGTCTTTCGCAAGGCGATTATGCACAGAAAAAAATCTACAACGAAAATCCGTTGGAAGTAGCCAAAGAATTTGAGGCGAACGGCATAAAACGTCTTCACTTGGTTGACTTGGACGGAGCAAAAAGCAGTCGTATAGTCAATTATAAAGTATTGGAAAATATTGCCACTCACACAAAATTGACGATTGATTTCGGTGGTGGATTGAAAACCGACGACGATTTACGCATTGCATTTGAGTCGGGTGCAAGTATGGTGACAGGTGGAAGTATAGCGGTAAAGAATCCGCCAGTGTTTTTGTCGTGGTTGCAAAAATTTGGTAGCGAAAAAATCATTCTCGGTGCCGATGTTAAAAATGAAAATATCGCCGTTAGTGGCTGGCAGGAAGGCACGGAACTGAATATGTTTGATTTCTTGCGTGATTATACGGCAAAAGGAGTTTCAAAGATTATCTGTACCGACATTAGCAAAGACGGTATGTTGCAAGGATCAAATGTGGATTTATATGTAAAAATCAAGCAACAGTTCCCGAAATTGTTTGTGATTGCGAGTGGTGGAATTTCGTCGATGAGTGACATTTATGCCTTGAATGACAAAAATATCGACGGAGTTATTACGGGTAAGGCAATATATGAGCAAAAAATCACGTTACAAGAAATTGCACGGTTTACAAGTAATTAAGTCACAGATGTTTTGACGTGAAGAAAAAACGTTTGCTCATAGAAAGAATATTTTCCATTGTTTGCACATATATAATATGTACGACAGATTGTTTTGCACAATATGCCGACTTTTCGCAGATATATAATAATTATGTATATCTCAATCCTGCATTTGTCGGAACCACTTCGTGTCCGCATGCTTTCACGTCGTTTCGTACGAAATACTTGTCGCAAGGCGGCTATAATTCAGCCTACATATCGTACGATATGGAGTTGCAAAAGTCCAATAGTAGCATAGGTTTTTCTTTTTTACAAGATTTTCAGGAAAAGGTGTTTCGCACTTCCGACTTGTTGGCGATTTATGCTCATACGTTTCAAATACAGAAATACATGTATATGCGAGCGTCGTTGGCGGCGGGTTATTCGCATAGGGTGACGAATTATGACGGACTTGTTTTTTCTGATATGTTGAATGTATTTCAGGAAAATTATAATGTAACGGGAGAGGATCTGGAACGATATTCTAAGCATGATTTTAATTCGGAAATGGGAGTTTTGGTGTATAATGAACGCTTTTTTGCGGGCATGACCATTAAAAATTTGCAGGGAAATGTGACCGAAATGAATAAAAATGAAAATTTATTTCCAAGAATTTTTTCTTTTCACGGATTGGCAAAATTTTCGTGGACAAGGGCATATACCCAGCAGTATCTGATTCAGTTCTATCCCCATATAAATATGGTGTTCGGAGGTTCTTCGTCGTATGCGCAAATGGGGCTGATTTTGCAAAAATGGATGGTGCAAATGGGGAGTGCTTTTCGACAAAATTTTCCTTGTAATGCAAATTCTTTGTCATTTTTTGTTGGTATTGTTGAAAAAAGGTTTAGATTTGCCTACAATTGTGATATGACAATAAACTCGGTAAAAAGAATCGATACACATGAGGTTTCCTTGAGTTATCAATTCGATTGTCGGGAAAAAAAGAAAAAATTCGAGGCGGTTAAAGCGCCGACATTTTAAATATAGAAGTGAAACTAAAAAATGAAAGTTATGAATATTAAGAATCTTCTGATGTTTTCAGCAATTGCAGGGATTTTCTTGATGAGTTCTTGTGCTGATGAGGTTTCTACCACAACTGGTTGGAACTACAATGATTCAAAGAATGGAGGTTTCCAGAAGTATGATGATTTCTACGAACAAGAAACTGGTCCAGGTTTAGTCTTGGTTGAAGGTGGTTCTTTTACAATGGGTGCCGTTCAACAAGATGTGATGTACGATTGGAACAACGTTGCTCGTAAAGTGAGCGTTTCTTCATTCTATATGGATGAAACAGAAGTACGTAACCTTGACTATCGTGAATACTTGTATTGGACAGAACGTGTATTCGCTGATAATCCATACGTATACTGGTCTGCATTGCCAGACACATTGGTATGGAGAAGCAAGATGAGCTACAACGAGCCATACGTTCAACACTATTTGCGTCACCCTGCATTCCAAAACTATCCAGTTGTTGGTGTTAGTTGGTTGCAAGCAAATGACTATTGCGTTTGGCGTACTGACCGTGTGAACGAAAGAATCCTGATTCGTGAAGGTATTCTTAACGAAAACCCAGACCAAGTTGGTGAGGACAACTTCAATGTTGAATCTTATATGAATCACTTGTATGAAGGTTCTGTAAACCAAAACTTGCATGACTACAATCCATCGAATGGTGATGGAACTCGTATAGTTCGTGAGGAAGATGGTATCATTCTTCCTAAATATCGTCTTCCGACAGAAGCTGAATGGGAATTCGCTGCATTGGCAACAATCGGTAACTCTGTTGACGAACGTATTTATGAAAGAAGAATTTTCCCATGGAATGGTCACCAAATGCGTAATGCAGGTGTAAATGATCGTGGTCAGATGATGGCGAACTACACTCGTGCTCGTGGTGATCAAATGGGTGTTGCCGGTCGTTTGAACGATATGGCCGACATTACTGCTCCTGTATTGTCTTACTGGCCAAATGATTACGGATTGTACTGTATGGCTGGTAACGTAAACGAATGGGTACTTGACGTATATCGTGCTAATTCTTCAGCCGATGTTGATGAATTCAGACCTTTCCGTGGTAACGTATTCCAAAAATACACTGAAGAGGAACAAGGCGTTTATGTAGAACGTGACTCATTAGGTCGTATGGTTAAAGAAGATGTTACTGTTGCTGATGCATACGGAAGAATGAACTATCGTCAAGCTGACAACATCAACTATCTTGATGGTGACCAAATGTCAAGTATCGATTTCAACGAAGAAATTGATCCTACTGATTCATTAAGATTAAATGGTTCTAACTTGATGTATCAACAAAAGAACTTGTCAGATGAGGATTTGTATTCAGAAACAGGATGGTACACATTGGTAAACGATCACTCTCGTGTATATAAAGGTGGTAGCTGGAGAGATAGAGCTTACTACTTGGCTCCTGGTTCACGTCGTTTCTTAGATGAATCTAAATCAACTGACGATATCGGTTTCCGTTGCGCAATGACACGTGTTGGTAGCCCAGTAGGTTATTAATACAAACTATATTTAAAAGATTAAACGAGGAAAAGCCTCTCCAAACAGGAGAGGCTTTTCTTTTATAAGATAGAGTTGTAAATACGTTTTTTTACGTATTTGAAAAATTACGCTTATGTACTAATTTAGTTCCCAATAAAATACGTGTAATTTGTCTCGTATTGAGAATAAGTAGAACATAGTATAATTTGTATGGATTACGTTGCTGAATTAGAGAAAGATCTTCGTTTTCAAGAAGCAATGCATTCGTGCTTGAATTGTGGCGTTTGTTGTGCAATCTGTCCAGCAGCCGAATTCTATAATTATGATCCACGAATGATAGTGACGACGGTGCAACGTCGTAACAATGAGGAAATTGAGCAATTGCTGAAATCTAATATTATCTGGTATTGCGGACAATGTATGTCGTGCAAGACTCGCTGCCCTCGTGGCAATGCGGCAGGAATGATTATTCAGGCGTTGCGTGCTCTTTCTCAAAAATGCGGTTTTTTCACCGAAAGCGAAAAAGGTCGTCAACAATATGGTTTGAAGAAAACCATTGGCGAAAGCATCTTGAAATATGGCTATTGCGTTCATCCTGCATTGGTAAAGCCTGAACTGCACCCCGAACAAGGCGTGATTTGGGAATGGATTTATGCCAATCGCGAGGCGGTGTACGATAGAATCGGAGCGAATCTGTATAAAGATGGTCCTGGTGCGGTGAGAAAAATCCATCAGAAAAATCTTGACGAACTTGCCGAGATATTCAAAGTGACGGGCGGAAAGGAAATGTACGACATTATTGAGTCGGAATCGAAAAAGAAGGCCGAGGAGATGCACCTCAGTACCGATGATGACAATAATGAATATCTTATGCACGTGATTACCTATAATAGTAACGAACACCAAGATTAAGCGTATGAATTTAGAAGGGAAAAAACAAATCTGGAACTCGTACCAGAAAGATATAGCGGAAAACGATTATTACTATGCACGGAGTTGTATCCGTCAGAATTTCTTTCCCGCATCGGAAGTCACATTTTTGCGAATTTTACGGAGCGAATTAGGAAAAAATATCTTCGATGACCCGAATCACACTACCTGTACGGGAATAGGCTATCATTCCGACATTGTGCCGTTTGATACCATTCAAACCGTCGTGGCACGTCAATTTTCGCTTATGACGCAGGCTGGATTGGAACACATGGCAATCTCGTGTGTCACTTCGTTTGGTATTTATACTGAAATTCTTGATTTATGGGAACATTTCCCCGATCAGTTGGAGAAAATTCGTGACTATTTGTATAAAGCGACAAAACGAGAATTCAACCTGCCTCAGAATATTGCTCACACAAGCGATGTTATTTACAAATTTCGTAATGAAATTGCTGAAAAGGCAAAATATAAGTTGGTGAATGTGCACACAGGTGAGCCGTTGAATGTGGTGGAACACATTGGTTGTCACTATGCAAAAATGTTCCCGACCAAAGGTGTTGGTGGCGCTGAGTTCCCTCGTGTCTTGAGCGGAATGGTCGAAGCGTGGGGGGGGAATGTGGTGGATTACCCAGAAAGACGCCATTGTTGCGGTTTTGGCTTCAGAAACTATTTAGTTCAGGCAAACCGTGGATATTCAGTTTCAAATACCAAAAAGAAACTGGAGTCAATGAAACCATATAAGCCTGATTTTATTGTTACAAACTGTCCTGGTTGTGCCATGTTTATGGACAAATGGCAATATACCTTGGCCGAAATGGAAGGTGTGACTTACGATACCGAAGGCTATGGTATTCCTGTCTTGACTTACGAGGAAATGGCAGGCCTGGTTCTTGGGTATAATCCATGGGATTTGGGATTGCAAATGCACCAAGTGCAATGCGAGTCGTTGTTGAATAAAATGGGTGTAGAATACGATCCGAAGGCAAAATATTTGGATAAGAACGGTAATCAGATGCCATTGCCTGAGAAACCAAGTTGTTTGAAAGTTTAAAAGAAGAAAACATACATAAATTGTTATAAAATGATTGATGTTTTAATAATAGGTGGCGGAATCGCTGGTATAGAAACGGCTTGCTCCTTACAGGATTTAGGTTACGAAACTATCATCGTTGAAAAAGAAAAAACGATAGGCGGTCATCTTAATGATTGGGACACATTGTTCCCGACACATCGTTCTGCTTCGGAAGTATTGGCGCATTATACAGATGAGACAAGACGTCGTGCGTTGACAATTTATTTGAATACGAACGTTATTTCGATTAAGAAGCAGGATGACGGAACGTTTGAGGTACATACCTCACGCGATGTGGTATTCCGCAGTAAAACTGTTGTCCTGGCTTCGGGATACCGATTGTTTAATGCAGAAAAGAAGGAAGAATACGGGTACGGCGTTTATGATAATGTAATTACCTCGGCAGATTTGGAGAAAAAACTAAAGCAATTAAACGGAGAGTTTAAAACACCGACGGATAAAGTTCCTGAAAAAATTGCGTTTATTCATTGTGTTGGTTCGCGAGACGAGAAATCGGGAAATCATTATTGCTCGAAACTTTGTTGTGTGACGGCAGTAAAACAGGCAATTCACATGAAACAACTTTGTCCAAACGCCAACGTATTCTGTTGTTATATGGATTTACGTATGTATGGACCTGGATTTGAGGAAATGTATCGTGAGGCACAGGAAAAGTATCACGTTCAGTTCATTCGTGGTCGTTTGTCGGAAGTGGGCGAAAATGCAAACGGGACCTTGCAGTTGAAGGTAGAGGATACGTTGGCTGCCCGTCCTTGTAAGATTCAGGTTGATTTGTTGGTGCTTATGGTTGGTATGGAAGCCGACAAGAGTACGGAATTGTTCCAGCAATCGTGTGGCTTGCAGTGTGCGCCAAATCGCTTTGTAAAACCGAAAGACCATCATATTGGCTCAAACATGACGAATGTAGACGGATTCTTTACGGCTGGCGCGTGCATAGGACCAATGTCGGTGTTCGACACGGTAAGCCATGCAAAGGCGGTAGCTTTTTCGGTTCGTGATTATTTAAATGCAACGAAATGAGAAATTTTGGTTTTACGACAACTAAATCGAGGACAATAGAATACGAGAATATCGACAAACGTCTGATAGGATACATTCTCGAGAATGAGCCGTCGTTCAATGCCTGCTTGTCGTGTGGCTCGTGTACCGCCATCTGCAGTGCGGGCAATCTGACATCATTCAATATTCGTAAACTGAGCTTGCAGATTCGTCTGGGGGAATTGGAAAACGCTCACGAAGAACTTGATAAATGTATGCTTTGCGGGAAATGCTTGTTGGAATGCCCTCGTGGAATTAACACTCGCAATGTTATTATGCTCATGAAAAAAGGTTTGACAATTTTCAACATAAAAGATAAAGGATAATGGAGAATTATTTTATACTGCCGTTTACGTTGGGAATGTTATTCTTATTCATTGTCTTATTTATAAAATATGGACTATGGATAACGAAATTGTCGCACATTGACAAGTTGAGAATTGTACAAAGTGTGTTTACTCGCAGAACGTGGGACGCCATAAAGGAAAGTTTTATGGAAGGTCTTGTACATAGAAATATGTACAAACGTAATCCTTTGTTGGGCTATATGCACATGTGTTTCGCAATGGGTTGGTTCTTGCTGATTTTGTTCGGACACGTGGAAAGCTATATGTATTACGGAACGTTGGCAAAAGCTCCGTGGTATCCGATTTTCTTTCAATATTATGTTCATGATTGGTTCCCGGGCGAACGATTTATGGCTAACTTGATGGATTTCTTGTTGTTATACATTCTATCTGGCGTTTTGTTAGCATATTTCAAACGAATCAACAGCAAGATTTTTGGCATTAAGAAAACGACGAAATTGAAACCGCTCGACAGAGTAGCGTTGATTTCGTTGTGGTTCATTTTCCCGTTACGTTTGTTAGCGGAAAGTGCTACGGCTGCATTATATGGCAATGGTGGATTTTTGACAAACACCGTCGGACATTTCTTCACGTGGATAGGCGTCACACCAACAATGGAGTCTATGCTTTGGTGGGCATATTCATTGAGTTTGGGGTTCTTCTTCGTTGGATTGCCGTTTTCTCGCTATATGCACATCTTGACGGAAATTTTGTTTATTTTCCTTCGCCATTATGGAATAAAATTGAAAAAACAATTCAATTCATATTCAAGAATACAAGTGTATTCATGTTCTCGCTGTGGCGTTTGTATCGACGTTTGCCAAATGCACGTCGCAAATATATCGAACAACCAGTCGGTATATATTTTGAAAAACATTCGTGACCAGAATTTGACAGACCGTAAGTTGTACAACTGTCTGCTTTGTGGTCGTTGCGAGCAGGCGTGTCCGGTGCGAATCAATTTGAACGATTTGCGTATTTCGCAGCGTATTCGTGCTACGAAGGAATATAATTCCGATTATGCATTTTTGCAGACACTTCCTGTGGAACCGCCACAAGTAGTTGACAAGACTCCGGAAGTGATTTATTTCGCTGGCTGTATGACGCACATAACTCCGGGCATTAAAAAATCTGTTTTGAAAGTGCTCGACAAGGCAGGCGTGTCGTATCAGTTTATGGATAAGGAGAAAGGAGCGTGCTGTGGACGTCCACTTATGCTTGCTGGGCAGTACGAAGCGGCGCAAAAACTGATTGCCTACAATCGTGAGAAAATCCTTGACTCAAAAGCACCAATTTTGTTGGTATCGTGTCCGATTTGTTACAAGGTGTTCAGAGACGATTATGAATTGGGGCAAATCACCATAAAGCATCATTCTGAATATTTCTTGGAGTTGGCAAAACAAGGAAAGATATCCCTGAATAAGTCCGACAAGTCGATCGTTTATCACGATCCATGTGAGTTGGGTAGAGGTTGTGGCGTGTATGAACCACCAAGAGATTTGTTGCGAATGACGGGAATTTTACAGAGCGCACAACAAGAAAAAGTTAATTCTTTGTGTTGTAGTGGCTCGCTTGGCGATATGAGTCTTTCAATGGCGGACAGAAATGTGATAAAGGGAGAAACGCTCAAAGTGTTACTGAAAAATAACCCAGACGTTTTGGCTACAGCTTGCCCGTTGTGTAAGAAGACATTTGTAAAAGGCGTCGATGTGCAAGTGAAGGATATTGCCGAAATCGTTGCCGAGGCAATGGAGTAGTAGGTTAGAGCATTTTTTGTAATTCGAACATTTCGTCTCGCAATTTTGCGGCGGTTGCAAAATCCATTTCTTTCGCGGCCGCTTCCATATCTTTCTTGGTTTTTGCAATGAGACGTTTTATTTCGTCTTTCGACATATATTTTACAACAGGGTCGGCTGCAATCGAAGCCTGTGGGTCAAAATCGTCTCTTTTCGTCAATGATTTGTCGATAGCCTTTACGATTTGTTTTGGCGTAATGTTGTGTTCCGTATTGTAGCGAATCTGCTTTTCCCGTCGGCGATTGGTTTCGTCGATTGTTTTTTGCATGCTTTCGGTGACTTTGTCAGCATACATAATCACGTGACCATTCACGTTTCGAGCTGCACGACCAGCCGTTTGTGTGAGTGAACGTGCGTTCCGAAGAAAACCTTCTTTGTCGGCGTCAAGAATCGCAACAAGAGAAACTTCAGGCAAGTCCAAGCCTTCACGGAGCAAGTTCACACCAACCAAGACGTCAAAACCGCCAGCACGAAGATTTTCCAATATTTCCACGCGTTCCAGCGTGTCAACATCGCTGTGGATATAGGCGCTTTTTATGCCAAGACGAGTGAGATATTTTTGAAGTTCCTCGGCCATGCGTTTGGTAAGAGTTGTAACTAAAACGCGTTCGTTGGCGTGAGTTCTTTGGTTTATTTCCTCAATTAAATCATCAATCTGATTTTCTGTCGGCCGAATCTCAATTTCTGGGTCTAACAAACCTGTCGGCCGAATCACTTGGTCAACAACCACGCCTTCGGAACGTTGTAGTTCAAAATCAGCGGGAGTAGCGCTTACGTAAATGACTTGATTACAAAGAGATTCAAATTCCTCAAAGTTCAAAGGACGGTTGTCCAATGCGGCAGGAAGCCGAAATCCGTTATCGACAAGGTTTATTTTACGGGAATGGTCACCTCCGTACATTCCGTGAATTTGTGGAACGGTAACATGGCTTTCGTCTATGACAAGTAGGAAATCCTTGGGTAAATAGTCAAAAAGACAGTAGGGACGGACTCCTTCGGCTCTGCCGTCAAAATAGCGAGAATAGTTCTCAATCCCCGAACAATACCCAATTTCCTTAATCATCTCCAAATCGTATTCAACTCGTTCTTTCAGTCGTTGTGCCTCCAATTGCTTGTCAATGCTGATAAGATAATCCATTTGTTTTACAAGGTCATCTTGTATGTCACGAATTGCCTTCTCAAAGCCTCCTTTGCTTGAAATGAACAAATTTGCGGGATAAATGACCGTTTCGTCGAATTGTTCTATCGTTTTTCCCGTTTCTGGATCTATTGCCGAAAGTCGGTCTATTTCATTGTCCCACAGTTCAATGCGAACGGCATAGTCGTGCGATGCCTCAAAGACGTCTATTGTATCGCCCTTCACGCGAAATGTGCCTCGTCTGAAATCAATTTCATTCCGACTATACAAGTCATCAACCAATTCGCGGAGCAGAACGTCTTGTGCAATTTTTTGACCGATTCTGAGGTGAATGGCACGTTCCTCAAAGTTGTTGGGATTTCCCATACCATAAATGCACGAGACAGAGGACACGATAATAATGTCTTTTCGTCCCGAAAGGAGCGTGCTCGTCGTACTAAGTCGAAGTTTTTCCAGTTCGTCGTTAATCGACAAGTCTTTTTCAATGTACGTATTTGTCTGCGGAATGTAGGCTTCCGGCTGATAATAATCGTAGTACGAAACGAAGTATTCCACCGCATTTTCGGGAAAAAACTGCTTGAATTCCGAATAGAGTTGAGCAGCCAAGGTTTTGTTGTGACTGAGAATGAGTGTCGGTTTTTGAACCTGTTCAATCACATTTGCTATGGTGAATGTCTTTCCCGAACCTGTAACGCCAAGCAACACCTGATGTTTGGTGCCGTCAAGGACACCTTCCGTCAGTTGACGAATTGCCTCGGGCTGGTCGCCGGTAGGTTTATATTTTGATGAAAGCGTGAATTGCATAGCGATTTTATAGCACAATTATTGTCATAAATTGTGTCCAAAGGAAATAAAAATATTTTGGGTTAACAAAGAGACTAATCTCTTTCCAAAAAATCTATTTTTGTGCGCAAGTCGAAAATATGTTTTTTTAGTTCAAGAACATGTTTGTCAATATATTTTATCGCAACAGGTCCTATGTCGGAACACATTTTCACTTTTTCCAACGACTCAAGTTCGTTCTCGTATTTATCTATATCAGCTTGAAGTTTTGCTAAATCTGTTTCTTTTTCTTTCATTGCTCTAAGGTTTAAATTATTTTTTGCCTTCGGTATGAGTGCTGAAATCAGGCACATTCATTTGAAATGCATTGCAAATATGCAATTTTTTTGTTTTTCTTGACAAAAATAGGAAAGAAAATGTTACGAATAAAAGGAACTAATCTATAAAAGAACGGTATTCATTATAAATTCTCCAACCTCAATTACGTTAATCTCACCTGCGTAAGTGTCCCCGATGTTTTGGTGACATTCAGTTGATATTCTGCTCCAAAAATCATTGCATTGTTTTCTTCCTCGTGTCCCGATGGAAACCCGAAAAGGATAGGAAAATCGTATTCCGCCGTAGCTTCGCGTATAATGCTTTCTAT
>JAFZTG010000144.1 GCA_017618935.1 Bacteroidales bacterium
ATTGCTTCATCGTTCGTGCCGAAAGAATTGGGCGCGGGCGAGCATACTATCTTGTATTCTTACGAAGACGAGCATCATTGTTATGGAGAACCGTCTAAAAAGATTTCAGTTGACGATTGTGCGGCTCCTGCTGTAGAAACGGTAACTCTGACTCAAACAACTCTCTCATTGTTGAAAGGTCAACAATCAGAGGCAATAGGCGTTACAATTTCTCCTTCGGAATCTCCACAAACCGTTACTTGGAGTTCTTCTGACAAGAATGTTGCCACAGTTGATGAAAATGGTGTGGTTACTGCGGTAGGAAAGGGAACGGCTACGATTACGGCAACTTCAAATTACACGATTTCGAAATCTGCATCGTGCGTAGTTACGGTTGTTGCTCCTGTGGAATCGGTTGCATTTAACAACCCATCGGACATAACAGTTGCAGAAAATAGTTCTGTTCCATTGTCTCAATTCATGGTTATTAATCCCGAGGATGCATCAATAAAGACAGTTGAATGGACTTCGTCATCTGAATCGGCAACTGTTACGGATGGACTTGTTACGGCAGGTGAAGTTAGTTCAGATACGCCAGTGACAATCACCGTGAAAGTGACGACGGAAGACGGAACATCAAAGACGGCTCAAATCACGATTACCATTATTAATGGTTGCAGTTTGTCTGCTCCGGCGGTGGAAAATGCAACACAAACTATTTGTTCTGACGGTAGCGAAAGTGCTTCGTTTACCGCAACGGGCGATGCTTCTGCAAATTGGGTTTGGATCGATGAGACAAACAAAGCTGTTTCTTCTACAAATTCATTCTCAACAACGCAGGCAGGTACATATTTCGTTTATCAAATTGACGGAGATTGCAAGAGTGCTTCAACACAAGTGGTTGTTACAATTACTGAATGTGCCGTTCCTGTTCAATCGGTTTCATTCAATAATACAACTGCTTTGACAGTTGGCGAAGGCACTACCTTGGACTTGTCAAATTATGTTGTGATTGAGCCAGCCGATGCTTCAATCCAAAAAATTGAATGGTCTTCAAATTCAGCTTCGGCTACTGTTGCTAATGGTAAGGTTACTGCTTCCGAAGTAAATTCAGATACAGATGTTACTATCACGGTTGCCGTTACCACCAAAGATGGAACAACAAAAGATGCGACGGTAACAGTAACAATTATAAATGGTTGCAGTTTGGCCGCTCCTACGGTTGCAGTTTCTGCACAATCGGTCTGCCCAGGAAGCAACGAGGAGGTTACGTTTACGGCAACGGGCGATGCTTCTGCTGATTGGTTCTGGGAAGACGCTTCAGGCATTGGGGTTTCAATGACGAACTCATTGACTACAGCAATTGTAGGTTCATATTTCGTATCTCAAAGTTTGGGCGATTGCGAAAGTGCCAAGACGAAAGTTACTTTGTCGGAAAAGACGAAACCTGCGGCTCCAAGTGTAAGCGATGTCGCTGTGTGCGAGGGAACGGCGGGAACATTCACATCGTCGGTAAATGCAATTTGGTATTCAAGTGCGAATGAGGAATTAACAACTGGAAAGACCTATTCGCCAACGACGGCAGGTACATATTACGTTCGTCAACAAGCCGACGGATGCTTGAGCGATGCCACTACAGTTACGTATACCATCAATCCGAAGCCTGAATTCACTACGTCTGACCAAACTGTCGTATTGGGTGCTACCGTTCCGAATCTGACCGTTACCACAGCTTCGACGAATACTGTTACGTGGTATTATAATAATGTAGAGGTTGGTACGGGAAGTTCATTTGCAACGAATCAAACTGCGGTTGGAACATATACATATTATATAAGTGTAAAAACTCCAGAAGGTTGTTCTTCAGAAAAATCTGCGATTACTTTACAGATTTCCGATTGTGATTTGACAGCTCCGATGGTTGCAAACGACAATCAATCTGTTTGTGAAGGCGATGCAAATCCAGGTTTTACGGCTTCGGCTACGAATTCTGTTGTATGGTATTCCGATGCTACGTTGAAGAATCAAATCGGAACATCGGCTACGTTTACGCCAAGTGAAACAACTGCTGATACATATTATTATTATGTAACGCAAAAAGGCTCGTGCGAATCTCCGGCAAAACGAGTAACATTCGTTATCAATTCATTGCCGAAGGTTTCGATTTCAAACATTGCAAGTCTTAAAACAACGGATTCTCCTGTGACAATATCTGTTTCTCCTACTGGCGGCGAATTGTCGGGAACGGGAGTTTCGGGAATGAAGTTTAATCCTGCTATCGGAGCGGGAACGCATACCATTACGTACACGTATCAAGATGTGAACGGTTGTGTGGCTACGGCAAGCACTTCAGTTGTGGTAACAAAAGGAATTACGGTTGACAGAACACAGTTGGGTGATACGATTACTCGTGCAACAAGTATTTCAAACTTGTATGCCGTAGATGACTCTTATCCTGCTTCGGCAAAGAATACTTTGTCACAGGCAATAGTTATGGCTCAAGAATATTATAATAATTACGAAAGTTACACGCAGGCACAAATTGACCAGCAAGTTACACTTTTGAGCAATGCTATTCGATCATTCTTGAATAGTAAGATTGAAAAGGTTGATTTGTCAATTCTTGAAGTAAAGATTTCAGAGGCGATATTCGCTATTCAAACTAACGAATATAGAAAAGGATCATTGGTTGGTAACATTCCGGAAGCAAGCTTTACCATGTTGGAAAATGCTGTAACAACGGCAAATGCTATGCTTGCTAATCCTCCTGCTTCACAAGCTGAAGTAGTTAATGCGACAAATTCGTTACAATATGCGATTACAGCTTTCTTGGGCTCTGAGATACCAAACAAGGTTTCAGATATTTCTTTCACGACAAACAAGATTTATTTGGTTGTAGGAGAAGAATATACGCCTGAGGTTGTCTTTGCTCCGGCAGGTGCTTCGTCTGATTTGAGTTGGGAAACGTCAAATAACGATGTTGCTTGGGTTTATGGTTTGTCAGGAAAGATTGTTGCGAAAGCACCAGGAAGTGTGTCGGTAACGGCAACTGCAGCCAATAACACTGCTGCTCAGGCTCGTTTGGTAGTTGTGGTAACTGAGGCACCAAAACTTGTTTCTGCGACGGTTAATCGTACAGGTACGGAAATTTACCTTGATTTCTCTGAAGAAATGGCACAAATTCCGGCGGAGATTTATACGGAATTGTATGTATATGGCATCTCATATCCAATGTATAATGTGAAAGAAATCACATTGTGGGATTTCGATCCAAAACGCGTCATTCTTTCTCTGAATCCTCCGATAGACGATCCAAAAGGAATTTCAGTGATGTATAATGGTAATTCTTTAGTTTCAAAATTTGGTGGCAAAGTGGAGACATTCCAATATTATTTTGGATCAACGCCTGTTACCGAAGTTGAAGAGTCTGCTATAAAAGCATATCCGACAGAAACAAAATCTTCAATTTTTGTCGCTGGTTTGCAAGAAGGAAATCAGGTTGACGTGATTTCTGCAACGGGCAAACGTGTCGCTTCGTTTGTCGCGACGACCGATATTGAAGAAATTTCAACAGCAGGTCTCACTGCTGGCATCTACTATATAATGGTATATGATGGCAATATTTTACGGGCGAAACAGGCTTTTGTAAAGAAATAGTTGAAAAGTAATTTGCATTGAAGGGCTATCCAATCGGGTAGCCCTTTATTTTTGTAAAAAATGTGATTATGAAACGATTTCTTTTTTCTGTAGTTGCAAGCATTCTTGCAGTTAGCGCGTTCGCTCAGACTAAAAACGCTGATGAAGTTAAGACAACATTTTCTCCTCGTAATTTACAGGCAAATCATACGGAATTTTGTCTGCAATCAGTTTTGAATCAATATAATATTGAGGAAAATATGAAGGGAAACATATCTCAAATTACCGTTTCCCGCAGTAAGGCGTCGGTGGTGTGTGCGTTCAACGAAAACAATCAACCCGTGAGTATTACCAAAGACGGCAAGGAAATCTGCACATTTGTCTATAATACTCATTCCCAGGTTGAGATTGCACAATCGGCCAATGGCATTGTTGCCATTACCTACGATAAAAAAGGTCGTGTCGCAAGCGAAGCGTATTTGGTTGCGGGCTCTGGCAAACAAAAGGCAGACCCAAATAGCAAAGTGACGGTAACTGCCGTTGATAAATATATTTATACCGATTCGTGGAAGAAACAAACTTTGAGTGATTCCACTGAGTGCGTGTATTTGTTTGAGGCGACGAATGCAGGCAAAGCAAAAGAATGGATTATTGATAGAATGTATATCTATGAATATAATGGCAAAGGTTTGATGACCAAAAAGATAGAAACGGCACGCGACAAGGTGAGAGAATCGGTTACGGAATTTAAATACAAAAAAGGTGTTCTTCAACAACAAGTAAAAACATATTCAAACACCAATTTAGTGGAAAGCACCGTTTATACATACGAAGAAGGTTATTTGGTTAAAGCGGTAAAAGGTTATTTCAGAGATGTAACGAAACGGAAATCGATTGAATTAAGTTCCGAAGTCAACATGATGATGTACGATACACAGAGAAACCTTGTGGAATATAGATGTACCGACGGACATAAATATGATTTGTGTGTAATGAAATATGATGAAAACCAACGGTTGATAAACGTGCAGAAACGTCAGGAAACGGGCGAGATGATGCCTATGTTCCAATGCGAGTACGATGCTGCCAATATGGTTTCGTCAACTATAAAAAACGAGATTAAAATGCAATATACCTACGAATACGATGCCCAAGGTAACTGGATAACCCAAACTATTACCAAGAACGGTGAGGCTGTTGGTAGCATTTCTCGATTGATACAATATAAATAGTAATTAGAGACGTGATATGCGTGTCTTTACTATGTTTCGTGATTTTCATCATGAGCAAAAAAGTTTTCTTGTGGAGTTTTCTCAAATCAAATTTTACTATGTATTGTGAAATCTCTAAAATCGTGTAATTTTGTGCATCAAAAAATACGAAAATGGCAAGTAGAACTGAAATAAAGGCACTTTTACAGGCAACGGAGCTTGATGTAAAAGTGGTTGTGAAAGGTTGGGTAAAGAATTTTAGAGGCAACAGTTTTGTGATGTTTGTTGCCTTGAACGACGGTTCTTCATTACAAAATATTCAAATTGTTTTCAATGTAGAGAATTTCGATGCGGCAGAACTGAAGAAAATCACTGTTGGCTGCTCGTTGAGTGTTGAAGGTACGTTGAAGGCGTCGGAAGGCAAGGGACAACGGGTAGAGGTTCTTGCCGAAAAGTTCGAGGTTCTCGGACTTTGTAACCCTGACGAATATCCTATTCAACCAAAGAAACACTCGTTAGAATTTCTTCGTGAAAACGCTCACTTGCGTTTTCGTACCAACTTGTTCGGAGCAATTATGCGTGTGCGTCACAGCATGATTTACGCAATCCATACATTCTTTACGGAACGTGGATTCTACAATATCCACACGCCGCTCATCACGGGTTCCGACTGCGAAGGAGCTGGTGAAATGTTCCAGGTTACGACGTTGGACTTGAACAATCCTCCTAAAACTGAAGATGGCAAAATCGACTATTCTGAAGATTTCTTTGGAAAGATGACCAACCTCACCGTTTCTGGTCAGCTGGAGGTTGAATTGGCTTGTATGGCATTGTCAAAAGTATATACGTTCGGCCCAACATTCCGTGCCGAAAACTCAAATACCACACGTCACTTGGCTGAATTCTGGATGATAGAGCCAGAAATCGCATTCGCCGACATCAACGACGATATGGACATTGCAGAAGAATTTCTCAAATATCTTATCCAATATGCTCTCGACCACTGTCGTGAAGATTTGGAATTCTTGCAAGAACGTTTGATTCAAGAGGAAAAATCAAAACCTCAGGCAGAACGTTCAATGCCATTGATTGAAAAATTACAATTCGTCTTGGCAAATGATTTCCAAAGACTTACCTACACCGAAGCAATTGATATTTTGAAGAATTCTAAACCAAATCAGAAAGGTCAGTTCAAATATAAAATTGAAGGCTTTGGTGCCGATTTACAAAGCGAGCACGAACGTTATCTGGTAGAAAAACATTTCAAGAAACCAGTGATTTTGACGGGCTATCCTAAAGAAATCAAGGCATTCTATATGAAACAAAATCCCGATGGCAAGACTGTTGCCGCTATGGACATCTTGTTCCCGGGCATTGGCGAAATCATTGGCGGTTCGGAACGTGAAGCCGATTACGATAAATTGTACAAACGTATCGAGGAATTGAACATTCCTATGAAGGATATGTGGTGGTACCTAGACACTCGTCGTTTTGGCGCTGTTCCACATTCTGGTTTCGGTCTTGGCTTTGAACGATTGATGTTGTTTGTAACGGGAATGACCAACATTCGTGATGTGATTCCGTTCCCACGTTATCCAAAATCTGCGGAATTTTAATGGGCAAAGAACTCGAATTTGTAAGCAAGATAACCAAAAACGCTTGCCAAGACCAGCAATTGTTTGATTTCATTTCTGATTTCAGAAACTTATCCGCATTGTTGCCCAACGATATCAAGGAAAAAGTTTCTATAACCGAAAGCACCATTACGATTCAAGCAATGGCGGCAATGAGTCTGACATTGTCGATTCTTGAAAAAGACCCGTACAAAACGCTCAAAATTGGCACGGCAGGATCCGAAATGTTTCGTCTCTGGATTCAACTGAAACAGATTGCTCCATACGACACGAGAATACGTATCACTCTCCGAGCCGACATTCCGCTTATGGCAAGACCAATGCTAAAAAAGCAGAAATTGCAGGATTTTGTCGATAATCTTGCAATTGCACTTGCGCAAATCCCTGCGTCAACGTTTAACGGGAATAATTTTAATTAATACCTTTCCTACAACGCTTATTTTGGCTATTTTTACGTTGTGAAAAGAATACTTCTTCATATTTGTTGTGCACCGTGCGGTTCTGCGTCGGTTGAACGATTGCTTGCCGAAGAGTGGGAAGTGACGCTGTATTATTATATGCCTAACATATATCCGAGAGAAGAATGGGAAAAGAGAAAACTATATATTGAGAAGCTTGCAAAACATTTTGGTGTTCAACTAATTATAGGTGATTATAATCATGATTTTTGGAGGGAACAGGTTGTTGGTCTGGAACACGAAAAAGAAGGTGGGCTTCGTTGCCACGCTTGTTTCAAAACTCTTTTGACAGCAACGGCAAGCAAGGCTCAAGAACTTGGATTTGAACATTTTGCAACTACTCTTACCATCAGTCCACATAAAAATTCAACCGTAATAAAAGAAATAGGGGAAAAACTGAAGGGGTACACACACTACGATTTCAAGAAAAAGGACGGATACAAGCGAAGTATTGAACTGAGCAAGGAACTAGATTTGTATCGCCAATGTTATTGTGCGTGTGAATTTAGTATGAATAACGGAGGAAAGTAAATAGAAAAAAATATAAAATGTCAGTTTCTTATTCACTTCAAAGTTTTTAGAGTCTTACATTCCAAAATAATAAATACCTTTACAAAAAAAAGATATGCTGATATTCATTGCCCTATCCTTGTCGGTTGCGTTGCAACTGGGTGCGTCGATACTCGCAATCAGTCTGATTAAGCGAACTCGATACAACATATCGTGGATTTTGCTTTCATTGGCGTTCTCTTTGATGGCAATTCAGCGTATTTACGAGTTGATTTATATCGCTCAGTTATCTGACGAGCACCTTTCCGAAGTGTCGATGCTCAGCAACTGGATTTCCGTGGTCGTATCGTTTTTCATTTTTGCTGGGACAATTTATGTGAAAAAGATTTTCAACTACATTAGAAAAATGGAAAATCTTGCCAAAGAGAATGAAAATCGAGTGTTTTGGGCCATCGTGCAGACCGAGGAAAACGAGCGTCAAATGTTTGCCAAGGAAATCCACGATGGATTGGGCCCCATTCTTTCGTCTATAAAAATGGCGTTTTCGGCTATTAATAAGGATATTGCCAACGAAACCAACAAACAGATTCTGTTGAAGACGAATTTTGCCATCGATGAGGCAATCATAACGATTAAGGAAATCTCCAATAAACTGAGTCCTCATATTTTGTCGAATTTTGGGTTGGAACGTGCCGTGAAATCGTTTCTCGACACTATTATGATAAAACAAAACACAGTTGTTTCGTTTGACTCAGATTTGAAAAACACACGATATGATTTCAACATTGAAACGGTCTTGTATCGCGTTATTTGCGAGTTGATAACCAATACGTTACGTCATGCACAAGCACAAAACATTTTCATTGTGCTCCGTCACGACGAGAAAAATGTCATGCTCAATTATACCGACGACGGCATAGGTTTCGATATTGATAATCTTCCCCATAAAGGAATGGGACTTTCCAATATGGAGTCGCGAATTAAATCAATAAATGGTACTTTTGTCATTGAAAGTTCTCACAAAAACGGAACACACGTTTCTATAAATATCTCAATATGAAACCATTACACATACATCTTGTTGACGACCATTCTTTGTTTCGCGAAGGATTGAAATTCCTATTGTCAAATAGCGACTTTATCTCGCAGATTGAAGAGTCGGAAAACGGAGAGATTTTCCTGCAAAAAATCAAGAAAAACATTCCCGATGTCGTTCTGATGGACATAGAAATGCCTGTGGTAGATGGCATTACCGCTTCGAAGACTGCCATGGAGATGTATCCCGACCTAAAGATAATTGCTCTTTCAATGTATGCCGAGGAAGAATATTACTCGAAAATGATTGATGTTGGCGTGAAGGGTTTTCTTTTGAAAAATTCGCAGTTCGAAGACGTGCAAAAGGCGATACTCGAGGTGAGTGAAGGCAACAACTTCTTTTCTCCCGAAATCTTGGACAGAATTATTTCCAACATGTACAAGAAAAAAGACGAGAAAGCCATTCTTGACCTGACAGAACGAGAAATTGAGGTGCTGTATAATATCTGCAAGGGTTTGTCAAATCAGGAAATTGCCGACTTACTGTTTATCAGCAAAAGAACAGTTGACAAACATCGTGAAAATTTACTCCTGAAAACAGGGGCAAAAAACACGGCAGGCCTTGTCGTATATGCCATAAAAAACGGAATTTTTGAGATTTAAATGGTAATTGGGAATTATCTATGTTATTTCCAATATTTTTTAGCCTCGCGACCTGCTTTCATTATTACATCAACAACTTCTTGGTCGTATGGTTTCCCATTCAATCGGTTGAAAATACCCATAGTCGGCTCGCGCATGGCACCATTGTCCCAATAAACGGGAATCAAACCATATTCTAAAGCATTTTTGGTCACTTCATAATCCCAGTCCAAACGCGACTGGTTGTGAAGCCGTTGAATCAGTGTGTCGGAAAATTCTTTACGGTTGCAGGCATATTCTCCTAAAACAACGGGAATACCTTTGTCAACAAACATTTCTTTCATCATTCCAAAATGTTCTTTCATGAAATTCAAGTCGCCATATGTCGGGCAACGATACTGGTCTTTCGGATTCAGATTCCGTTCTCCCCAATAGTAAAACATGTGTCCCCAGTCGGCATCTTCGGTCATTCCGGCAAAGTTCCACGGCGTGTAATAGTGAACTTCAAACATAAGTCGTCCTTCCACAACATCTTTCGGCATAGCATAGAACAATCGTTTTGATTCGTCAATGTCGGTTGAAGGACCTTGGATAATCAACGTTCTGTAATAGTTCTTCCCACCTGTGGAACGAACAGCGTCAACGAATGTCTGCTCGTATGAGGCAAGCACTTTCATCTGAACCTCATTGTGCACATTTGGCTCGTTACAAGCGGCAAATAATAAATGGTCGTTGTAGTCACGGAAATACGTCGCAATTTGTTCCCAGTATGCTTTTTGCTTTTTGTTGTTGATTTCTTGCATGTCGGGGTTACAGTTTGTTTCCAACCAACCACCGTCGTAGTGAATGTTGAGCATGACATACATGTCAGGGTGACGGTTAAGACACGAATCAATGGCTTTTTTTACACGTGCTAGCCAAAAATCCGGAATTTTAGCATTCACGGTGTCGTACACATATAAATCCCAACCGCAGGGAATACGTAATACGTTGAATCCCGCTTTATAAATACCGTCAATGATGAGATGTGTAACTTCAGGATTTCCCCAAGCCGTCTCAAACGATTCGTTTGGATATTCCTTTGCGTCGGTACGTCGCCAAACGCCGTCGTCGCGAGTCTCATCGGGAACGTATTTGATTGCTTCAAACGAGTTTCCGAGATTCCATCCCAGTCCCATTTGTTTGGCAATTTCAATGGCAGTATGCTCTACGCCAGTCATGTCGGGAGGAAGTGGATTCGTGTTGTAGCTTGGGAAACCATTTGCCTCGTTTGCTTTTGCTTGTGCCGAAGCCGTTTGCCCTTGGGCTTTTCTCTCGTTTTCCTCCATTTGTGCAAGACGAATCTGCTGTTTTTCGGTAAGAACTTCCTTGATTTTCATCTGTCGCGTATGTTCACGAGCTTTGGCAGCATCAAAAACGCCGTCGAATTTCACTGTGTCAAATTCAGGGTTATATTCCTTTTCGATTGCCCATAATTTTTCAAGTTGTGCGCTGGTCAAATTCAATGAATCTTTCCACATTTTAAGCCTGTCGGCAGTTTTCATCGGCTCTGTTTGTCCGTATGCCGTTGAAAACAAAAGAAGACCTGCAAATATTCCAAATAAAAATCTTTTATTCATTTTTGTATCTCTATCGTTTTAGTGTCAAAGATACACTATTTTATAATTGTGCAATTTAAATAGAGAGAAAATTTGCTTTACGCTTTTCAGTGAAATCATCACTTTTTGCAGTTGGCACAATTTGCTTGCCAGTTAGGCAATTTATTCAAAGTTTGCTTAATGGATTCCGCAGATTTTTGATATTTTTGCTTATTGGATAAAGAAATATGGCAGAAAAAAAGACCGACGAATATTATATGGAGCAAGCGCTTGCGCAGGCAAAGATGGCGTACGAGAAGGACGAGGTTCCCATTGGTTGCGTGATTGTGTGCGAAGGACAAATCATTGCCCGTGCCTATAATTTGTCGGAAACGTTGAATGACCCGACTGCTCATGCCGAAATGCAGGCATTTACCATTGCAACGAATTATCTGGGTGGAAAATGTTTGCAAAAATGTACGCTTTATGTTACGGTTGAACCATGTGTAATGTGCTGTGGCGCAGCGTATTGGGAACAGTTAGGTAAAATTGTGTATGGTGCTTCCGATGTGAAACGAAACGTGTCGGAACTGCACGATAGAATCTTGCATCCCAAAACCGAGGTCGTGGGTGGCGTGCTGAAAGAACAATGTGAGGAATTAATGCAGAAATTTTTTAAGGAAAAACGATAATTTTAACCTGTAGAGACGTGCCATGGCGCGTCTCTACGACAAAAAACAATGACAATGAAAAATTCAAACCTAATCGTAAACATTATTTTCGGAGCAGCAATCATTTTGTTGTTCGTTTTGTATGCAAAGAAACCTTCTACCGAAGTGGTGAATGAGCCGACGGTAACCGAGGCCGATACTACGCTTGACGCAATTTTTGCCGACGAGGAAATGGTAGAGGCAAATTTCCCAATCGCATACGTGATTGTGGATTCGGTAATGCATAACTATTTGTATTATCAAAAGTTGGAAAAACAATATCAGAACTTGGTTTCGTCGGAAGAGGCAAAATTGCAGAAAAAGGCAGAACAGTTCCAAAAAGACGTGGAAGATTTTCAATATCAGATTGAAAAACGAATCATAACATCAGCCGACGCACAGGCGAAAGAGGCTGAATTGAGCCAACGTCAGCAGGCATTGTACGCCGAACAGCAAAAGAAACAGCAGGAACTTGCCCTTAAGGAGCAAAAACTTCTTGACCAATTGATCGACAGCGTTCACGCCTGCATTAAATTCTACAATGCCGACGGCAAATACAAAATCATTTTGAACAATGCTTACCAAAGCAGCGTGTTGTATGCCGAAGAGCAATTGAACATTACCAATGACATTCTCAAGGTGATGAATGCACGATATAATGCGGCTAATCCGAAAAAATCAAAATAATATTTTGTAGAGACGCGATTAATCGCGTCTCTACAGTAATTCCCAATAATATGAAAATCATCGTCGCCGTCACTGGTGCATCGGGTTCGTTGTATGCCCAATGTTTGTTCGACAAACTGAATGCCTTGCGGAATCAGATTGACGAGGTGTGCGTGGTGTTTTCCAAAACGGCGAAGGATGTCTGGCAGTGCGAAATGCCCTCGAAACCAAATATCTATGATTTTACAGAATATGCCGATACGGATTTCTTCTCGCCAATAGCATCTGGCTCGGCGAAATACGATGCCATGATAATTTGTCCGTGCAGTGTAGGCACAATGGGGCGGATTGCCCACGGTACGGCGGAAACGCTCATTACTCGTGCCGCCGACGTTATGCTCAAAGAGCGGCGAAAATTGATTCTTGCCGTTCGCGAAACGCCGTTCAGCCTGATTCATATTAAAAACATGGAACTGATTACGCAAGCAGGGGGTATCATCTGTCCGGCAAATCCGTCATTTTATTCCAAACCGCAAACTGTTGAGGATGTATGCAATACTGTGGTTGACCGCATTATCAATTTGACAGGCATTGAACATAATGGTTTTCGGTGGGGGAATAAAAGTCTTTGAGTTAAGGTAGTTTTACAAAGAATGCGGACAGCGTACAGCTGTCATTTTTTTGCTCTTATTTGAATTTTCCACGATATACGTAAGGGTGATTTCCGCTGCTCCGTGACCGTTGCTGGCCGTTCTCAACCGCGAAATGTTTAGGTCATAGTCAAGCATAATGTCGAATCCCATATAACGACAACCTAAGCCAAAAATAACGGCATCCTTGTTTTTTGAGCGAAACCATGCACCCGCTTGCAGTTGCGATATGGCAGAATTCTCAAAATAGAAAATTCCCATTCCACCAAAATGAAACTCGTGTTGCTTCCCTTGAAACTGCATTTTGAATCCAGGAATTCTTTGAAGCACCGCAATCATACGAACCGAAAGACGTGAAAAAACGTTGGAAAGACAATGCCGCCGATAAAATTCGGACTACATTGGAATTTTTGGAAAACGAGACGGACTACACATCAAAAGTTTTGGAAGAAAAAACTATGGCTTTCATTGCGAAAAACGAGTTCAACGTCGGCCAAATCTGCAACTGCCTTCGCTTGGCTGTGGTTGGCGCCTGTATGGGAGCCCACCTGTTCGACATTTTTGAAATGATTGGCAAGGAAGAAACGTTGAAACGTGTTCGTAAAGCACTGGAAACCATTTCGGTGGAGGAATAAGAAATTTCCCTTCGTCATCGACCAAAGGGGAAAATCTGTTTAACGATTTGAATGTAAAAATGTAGAGACGCCACATTGTGACGTCTCTACCATAAATGATATTATTCCTTAATCTCCGTTCCTTTTACGCTGATTTTGCGTCCATTAGGAAGAAGAATGTATATTTTGCCATCTTTGAATACTTTTAGTGGCTTTTGGAGTTCGTCAACGTTGTCAAGTGACGGAATACCCAAATTTTGCTGATATTGTGCCACAACAATCAAATCTGCCGTTATGTTTTTTATACTCTTACTCCAACCAGTAAATGTATAACCATCACGACTTGGATTTGGTGACAAGCCACGGGCGTTTTCTCCTTCCTTAACTTGCTCTGTTCCGAGGTCACTGCCATCCCAATCGCGATAAGTGACGGTGTAATATACCACATTTTTGGTGTATTGAGCGGTAAGAGTTGTATTCTCTTTAATGTTGGCAAGTGGTGACGATGTTCCTGACAAGTCTATACCGTTTATAGAAACCTCATCAATCCAGAATGTACCAGACGCAGTAGTACCTTTCCATTGGAATTTTATTAATCCCGTATAAAGTTTTTCTTTATTGAAGTTGAGCCTGTCACCCAATCCCCATCCGGGGCCAGATATATCAGTCCAATTTACGGTTACAGGAGTCCAATCATCGTGACTTGGCACTCGGTAAATATGATAACTGTAATCAGTTACGCGTTCCGTACCTATTTCAACAATTACCTCATCTCCTTTATGATAGAATGTGAATCCTGTGGAACCGCTTAAATCAACTGCTTTGTCATTTTTATTCAAAGAGCAACCCATTCCAGCATAATCCTCTACGCCACTGAACTCAAATTTTGCCGAATGAGTGGTAGCATTTGCTCCATCACTAACCATTGAATACGATGCGGTTCCTTTGCCCATATATTTAAACCAAGAACCTCCAAGCGTAGTGGTATTACCTTTCTCGCAATCGGCAACAAGAGTTCGTGCCGACGACGATTGCCAACCAGAGAATGTGTACCCATTCCGTGACGGAATTGTAGTAGGTTCGCCAGTTGCCGAGCCACCTTCTTCAACTTGTTCTTCGCCAAGCGGCGTGCCGTCCCAATCTTGATAAGACACGGTATAGTAGATTACATTTTGAACATATTGGGCTGTGAACGCTGTCGCTTCCATAATATTTGTCAATGATTTATCCCA
>JAFZTG010000145.1 GCA_017618935.1 Bacteroidales bacterium
GCATTCTTTGAAAGTTGCAGGTTTCCGTGTTCGTCGCGAACTCTGCGGAAAAGTTTGTCTGGATTGTTAAGGTACTGCCGAATATCACGGCTCATTTCTTGCGCCGACTTTCCGTCACGAAGTCCCAAGTCGATAGACATTTCAAGTTCCTCTTTGAAAGCACCTTTGATATTCCACACCCTATCCGACAGGTTCAATCCGTTTGTTTTCCGTTTTACAAATGTTTCTACCGCTTTTTCTGTTTGTGCATTATAAAATTTATTTATTTCGTTTGAAAACTGCTTATAACCACCAAAAAGATTGAAAATCTCGTTGTTCTTGTTGTTTGCATAAGTCCATTCGGCAGATACTCCGTTTACTATAGAAACATTTATGTCGTTTGCGTACTGGTCAAGAAGTTTTTTCGCTTTGCTTTTTGTTTGTGGATAGTCATTGAACGTGAACGGCTTTTTGTCGTTGAAATTCTTAACGGAAGAACCAAGTTTAGTCGCTTCTGCAATGTATCTCTCGACAATGAGTTTTATTTGCCGTTGGTATTTTTCTATGCGTTTTCTGTGTTCACGCTCGTATTTTTCCAAATCCATCGAAAAAAAGTTTTTGTCAAAAGTATTGATTTTTAGCAAAGATTTATTTTATTTGTGCTTGAAAATAAAACATAAATAAAAATTTGTACTATGAAGGAAAAGATTTTACAGGCACTAAAAACGAAGTTTTCAAGCTTCGGGTTTGGTGAAAAGGCACTTGACGGGGTTGCCACCTATCTAACAACGTCGGTAAAAGATGAGAAAGATATCGAAACCGCAATAGCAGGGGTCGAAGGTCTTTTGAAAGTTTTTCAGTCCGAACAGGATTCTTTGCGTGGAGGCAAGTCCGAAGCAGAAAAGAAACTTGAAGAATTGAAGAAACAAATCGAAGCACTTGGCGGAGGTAAAAAGGACGACGAACCAAAGCCTGCGGTTGACAAGGACGCTCCAGAATGGGCAAAAGCGATGCTTGAACAGATTTCAAAGCAGAACGAAAGATTGAACAGAATGGAAACTGAAAAATTGTCAAACGCACGAAAAAGTGAAATCGGCAAAATCATTGAAAAATTGCCGGAAAGTCTTAAAAAGTCATACCAGCGAATTTCGTTTGATTCTCTCAACGATGAGGACTACGACAAACTCAAAGGAGAGATAACGACGGAAGTAGATGCTATTGCAAAGGAAATGTCACAGAAAGGTGCAGTTTTCGGTGCTCCACAAGGTGGTGGTAATGATGAAGGACATAAAAGCGAGGTTTCAAAAGAGGAAGTCGAAGATGTCGTTAATAAACTGAATATTAACTAAAATTTTTACGAAAATGAGCGGAACAACAGCAAATTTAGTAAACGACACCGTACAGATTGACAACGGACTTGATTCAATCGTGGTAGTCAAAGACCTTGCCGACATTCCAGGCGGTGCGACATTGGATTGCTCTGACGATTCTTTGTCGGACTTGAAAGTGATTAAGGCAGGTCACGTAATCATTAAGACAAACGAAGGTGTTTACAAACCAATGCCTATCAGTGGCACAGGCTACGGAAGCAAAGGCGGAAGCGACGTGTTTGTCGGTATCTTGAAAAAATCAGTTTTGAAAGACAAACCATTTGCGGCAATTATGACGATGGGACAGATGAACAAGGCTTGTTCACCGTACACACTCACGTCAACTGAAATGAACGGTTTGCCTAACATTCAATTCATTTAAGAGGGAGGTGAACTATGGAAAGGTCATTATTCATTCAGTATGCTGAAAAGTTTTTTGCACCAATCATTTCCGCAATCACAGAAAAGTGGAACGGAAAGAAACGAGAGGAACAGCTTTTGTATAAGCAAATGCTTACACCAGATTATTCCTCTGATTTGAAATTCGGTGCAGACAAAATCAACCATTCTATTGTTGCGGCTGACGTCGTTTCAATGGATTCAAGTTTGCCGTTGAAAAAACGTGATTCCTTCCAACGTGTTTACGGTGACATTCCAAAACTTGGATTGAAATTCGTGAAACGAGAAAAAGAAATCACTGAAATCAACACTATGATTGCACGTGGTGTTAAACAAGCGCAAATTGCGGCAAAAATCTTCGATGATGTTGCAAAATGTATGAAAGGTATCGATGTACGCAAGGAAATTATTTTCTTGCAAGGTATCTCGACCGGTGTTGCAATTGCAGATAGTGATAACAACAAAGGAATAGGAATCCGTGTAGATTACGGATACAAGGAAGAAAATTTCTTGCGTGCAAAGAAACGCTGGAACACAAACGGAGAAACACCTGTTGACGACCTTGAAGAAGTGTTTGCAAAGGCAGAGGCAGACGGCAACCAAATCAACGTTGTGATGATGTCGAAGAAATACTACGACTATTTCAAGAAATCAGATCAAGGCAAGGTTTTGGCTGCAAATTACAGCGGTTACAATTTCAGTTCCGTTGCAAATCTTGGTATTCCTGCGAACACCGTTTTCCAATCGGCATTCAAAGACCACTTCGGTGCAGATTTGATTATCGTCAATTCTTCTTTCCGTGTTGAAAAGGACGGTGTTCTAACAACGGTACGTCCATTCGAGGAAGCAAACATTGTTTGTTTGCCAGACCGCAATGTAGGTCGTTTGGTTTACGGCACATTGGCAGAGGAAACAAACCCTGTCAACGGAGTTGTGTACCAATCGGCAGGAGAAGGTACTTTGATATCGAAGTATTCAAAGACCGACCCGTTGGAAGAATTCACGGCAGGCCAGGCTTTGGCAATTCCTGTCATAGACAACGGAGACCAAATCTACGTTATGCAGGCAGGTGTTGACGCTCTTGGTTTCTCACCAGACAAATTAACGTTCACATCGGCAGCCGACACTACTGGCAAGAAAGTAGTTGTAACTACCGACGCAGAATCATTGTCGAGCGTTTCAGTTCCAACTGGAGGCTCTTGGGCAACCGTTACATTCAGTGGCAAGGAAGTTCTTGTGAAAGTTTCCGCTAATACGGCAACTGGAGCAACCGACCGTGTTACAACCGTAACAGTAACCGATAGTCTTGGCCAGACTGGAACATTCACCGTAACTCAAGAAGACTAAAAACCAGAAATGCTATGACGGTACAAGACGGATTACGGTCGATAAATGAATACCCAATCAAAGGAGCGGTGCTTTCGAGCATCGCCACCTTGAGAGGGATTACATTGACAGCGGAGTTGACGGAAGCGACTATGAAAAGCAAGGCTTACAGATTGGCTACGGCAGATGTGTACAAGTTTATTGCATTCGCACCGAACATTTCACAAGGTGGGGTATCGGTATCGTTCACAGACGCACAAAGAAACGAGTTCAAACGTATCGCAAACAGCATTTATGGCGAACTTGGAGAGGAAACGGTTGAAACAGCTACAGTCTTTGGTTATAAAGGTTCATCGTTATGATACTTGAAAACGGACATATTACTCTTTACACAAAGTCTGGGGGCGGAGTTGACAGCGAAAACAATCCCGTTCCCCCTACTTTGGTAGAGGTAAATGTTCCTTGTCAGTATCAGCAGAAAAGTAGTTCCAACAGCGGTGAATACGTTGGAGGTAAATATGCTTCTGCAAGTTATGAAGTGTTCATTGACATTGCACATAAAGATTCGGTGCTGAATTCTGCAAAGTTCAAATTGTATGGTGAGATAGCCGGCGATTTGGGAGAATACCAGATAGCGAAAGCAGATTTTTTGGATTTGGTAGGTCAAATTAAGATAAGCGTGTAGTTATGGGAATCAAGGCTAATCAGTCAGCTGCAGACATTCAAAGACAACTCTTAAAAGAGATGGAGAATGTTGAACGCAACATTGAGTATTTTTTGACGAAAATAGGTGAAAGTTGCGTACGTCTTATGCGTAACGGTTCTGAAAAAAGCGGCAAAGACTATAAAGACCATAGTGGTAATCTTCGTTCAAGTTGTGGTTATGCCATAGCAAAGGACGGAAGAATTATCAATGTTGGCGGTTTTGTTGGCAAAGGAGATGAAGGCAAGGCAACTGGGAAGAATATCGCAATACAAATTGCCGAGAATAAATCAGTCGGTGGAAAATACAGCTTTGTTCTTGTAGCAGGAATGAACTATGCAAGTTACGTTCAGGCAATGGGATATGATGTAATGGAAAGTGCCGAACTAAATGCAATCAAGTTGGTAAATGAATTGAAGACAAAGGATTTGACAAAGAATTTGAGAAATGGCAACTCGTAAGACAACATCGGACGTAATCAACGACGTGATTGTACTGATAAAAGCCTCGCAACTTTTGTCGGCTGTGAATGGTTCTATCTACAAGAGCCAGAACAGACCGATAGGAAGCAAGTCGGAGGATATTGTTGTGAATTGTATTGCGAGCTCATTTGAACAAGTCCAAGAGTTTTCGGTGAATGTGAACATTTTTGTTCCACGTATCGAGGCGGACGGAGCAAATGTGTATTTGCAGGACACTGCGAGAATTGCACAGATAAGCACCGCTTTGAACGAATTTGTCGAGGGAATTATTTCCGACGAATACAAGATTGAATGTGCAAATGCAGTTAATTACGATGAAGTTCCACAGATAAACCAAGACTATGTAAACATAACGTTAAGATTGTACAGGTTAAGTCAAACATTAAGTTAAACCAATAAAAAATTTATAAAAGCTATGGGAAAGTTAATTATGGGTTGGTCTAAGTGCGATATCAGAATCGGCAAGACCATTTTCGACCAGAGCACAGGAGCGGAGTCAATGGCTACGTTGCTGAAATCTATCGGAACAATCAATTACCAGTCCACCACAATGGAAGTTGCCGACGGCGACGAACTTGTTGCACGTGAGACTGGCGGAAAAATCGTTGCACGTGAACAGAACGACGGAGATATTACAATCAATACGAGAGTAATTGAACCGAAAACGGAGTTGTTCACAGAGTTGTTCGGAACTGCGGCAGAGGCAGACGGGGGTGTGCAGGTTTCAACCCACATAGTCGAAGACTACTACTCTATCGTTGTAGTTCCAAAGAACAAAGGAGCAATCGGTATCAAGGCAAAAAAATGTTCAGTCATTTTCAAGCCGGGTTGGTCTGACACTGACGGACACTATGCCGACATCACGTTTACAATCGTTGTCTGCCAAGATGGCAACTTGTACACTCGTTTTGTCAAGACAGGTGCAACCGTTTCGCCTGACAGCCTAACGTTCACATCGGCAGCAGACAGCACAGGAAAGACAATAACAGTTACCACAAACGCCGATTCAATCTCGGCAGTGTCGAATGCTGAATTCGCAACTGTTACTGTAAGTGGCAAGGTTGCTACCGTGAAGGTAACGGCAAACACGGCTTCTGGTGCAGAGGCAAGAACGGCGAACATTACTATCACGGATTCGTGGGGCAATGTTGTGAACGTTCCAGTATCACAATCTGCATAGTGAAAAACGAACACCAACGGGGCGGAGTAAAAACCGCCCCATTTTTACTTTGATATGGAGAGAATAGAAAAAAAAGTAGCAGACACGTTGCTTGAAAGAGGTGAGAAAATCATCTTGGAAGGCAATGAGTATGAGATAGCACCGCCGACAATTGCAACTATGGTGCTTGTAAGTGAAAAGATTTCGGAGTTTCCTGTTATTGAAACAGACTTCGACAACGGAGAGGATTTGCTTTTCAGTATGCTGTCGAATGCAAAAGACTGCGGTCTTGTTGCCGACATTGCGGCTATACTGATACTCGGTGCAAAGGAGTATAAAAAGGCAATTAATGTTTCAAGGATTGCAAGGATTTTTGGACGGAGCGAAAGCAAGTTTGATAAGATACGAAATGCAGTTCTTAATAGCAGCCCACAGACACTCGACAAGATTGTTGGAATAGCGGGGAAAGGGATGCAGGTGGGTGATTTTTTTTCTGTTATAACTTTCCTAAACAAAGTAAATCTGACGAAGCAGACGAAGTCAAAAACGACTCAATCTGGGCAATGATACTCGGAGTGTGTAAAAACATAGGCTGCACACCCGACTATGATTTGTACGAAATGAGTTACGCAAACGTGATACTATACTCAAGGGCGACGCCTACCTACGAGGATATAAAGGAAAGCAAAGGAAAGAAGAAGTTCGATGAATCATTGGACGCTAACAATCCCGACAATTTCAATATGCAAGGCGAAGAAGAAGTAGTAAGAATATAAAAAAGTTAAAAGTCATGGCAAAGAACAATCAACAGAACAAAGTCCAGGCACAACCTACCGAAGCGGAGGTTATGATGCAGGCAAACAACGTAAACGAGATTTGGAAAGTTGGCGGAATGTGGTATGTAGAAAGAGCAAAGGCTGTTTCTGCAAGCGAC
>JAFZTG010000146.1 GCA_017618935.1 Bacteroidales bacterium
GTTCTTGGTCTTTTCCTACGGGCACTTTCGTGGCACGGTGAATAAGAATATCGGCAGCCATAAGCGTCGGGTAGGTAAGCAAGCCGGCGTTGATATTTTGTGGTTGCTGACGGATTTTGTCCTTGAATGACGTACAACGTTCAAGTTCGCCAATGTAGGCGTTCATGTTCAAGTACAAATACAATTCAATCACTTCTTTCACATCGCTTTGAATGTAAATGGTTGCTTTTTCTGGGTCTAAACCAGCAGCCAAATACTCTGCTAAAATCTGTCGCACATTACCCTGAATGTTTTCGGGCGTCGGGTGCGTCGTAAGTGAATGTAAATCAGCAATAAAAAAGTAACAATTGTATTCGTTCTGCATTGTTATGAAATTCTTCAATGCACCGAAATAATTTCCTAAATGTAATTTTCCTGTTGGGCGAATGCCACTTAAAACTGTATCCATTATACTAATGAGGTTGTATTTAAATTTCCTAAACTTACGGTTATCATTCGTTCAGTGTCGCTGCGTTCCCAACGACTAACGATTTGTAAATGAATGTTATACACGCTTAAACTTGTTTCTTTTGAATGAATTTCACCAATTTTCAATACGTCGGAGTTTATTATGCCATCTTCACGCGAAATTTTCTTTCCAAAAATGGCGTCTTCGTGTTCGTCAAGAATTTGCGTATCATAACTGCCTTGTATTTCGTAAATGTTGGTTATATCGTCAATGGTAATGAGTTGCAAATTCTCCATACCGTCGATGTTCAACGTAAACCAATCATATACGTTTTGGTCGATAATACAACGGTTCAGCGTGTCTTTGCTCAAGATACGAGCGTTGTTTATGATTGCGCGACCATAATGGCTTTTGTCAAAGTAATACAATTTATCGTATGTGATTGCATATCGCACACTTGCACCACCAACGATTTTTCGCATTTTGGGGTAGAAGTGGTATGAATTGTATGTACGTAAGACAATAGCGAAGTTACAGGCAAAAAGCAGTGCGTGAAGCGGGTTGTCAAACATCACGTAACCGCCGTCGCCGGTACTTATGAAATTTTCTTCAAATTCACTTTTGGTATATTTTTGAAACAAGAATGCGTGTTTCTTGAAACACATATCAATTGTTTCGCGGAAAAGTAGTTTGAACATGCACGGAACCAGCGTTTGGGCAAATTCTTCATACGAAGAGTATTTGTAAATGTCGATTCCCAAAACTGCCTTTCGGTTGACTTGTCCGTAGTTGACGTAGTTCTGCAGTTTCTCCTGTAAGTCGTTCTCCTTGGGCATAAGGTTGACTTTTTCAAACACATATTTGTCTTCGGTTTCTTTGAGAATCCGAAGAATTTTGTCGAAATCTAACGTGTGGACAGTCTTGTTCATATTTCCACTTTTTTTTGACAAAGATAGGAAATAAGGAATATGAATAAAGGATTTCGGAAGTAAAAAATGATAAATGGAATTTTCAGTGCTCAAATAACGATTATCAATTGTCAATTGTAATATCTTTGTGGCAAAGTTTTACGAGGTGAACAAATGTGTACGAAAAATAGGGGAGTGGATGCTGAAAATCCTTGTTTTCATTGTCGCTTGGGGATATGTTGTGTATCAATTTATGACGATGGAACAAGATGTGTCGGTGATTTTTGCCGATGAACATTTTTCTATTTGGATTTTTCTAATGGCGTGTGCGTTGTTGTTTGTCAACTGGGGGTTAGAATCTCGGAAATGGCAGTTTTTGGTAAATCGAAGTCAGCATATCTCCTACGGAAAGGCGGTTTCGGGAGTGTTAGTCGGATTGCCGTTGGCGTTGGTTACACCCAATAGAATCGGTGAAATCGGAGGACGTGCCATAGTGCTTGATAGAGGATACAAAGAGGCTGTGTTTGCCACGTTTCTTGGTAGTTTGATGCAATTTTCCTCAACGATATTGTTTGGTGTATTGGGTGTCATTGTTTATCTTGTTTTTCTGCCTCATACACAAGCAGTTGAGTCGGCCTCGTGGATTTCGTTATGTGTAGCTGCCTCGTGTGCAGTCGTTGTTTTTCTCTGCAAAGATCAACGTTGGCTTAAGCTTGTTTTTTTGCGAATGTTGGGAAAAAATTTCTATCGGAAATTGATACAGCTGATACATATATATAATGCAAACGATGTAGTTAAAATATTGGTAATGAGTTTGTTGCGTTATTGCGTTTTCTCCTCGCAATTTTTCCTTTTGATTTCCATGCTCATTCCGGAATTGTCGTTTGTGGAAATGTTTGTGGGCATAACGCTGACCTATCTTTTCACGACAATAATACCTACCTCCGTGTTAGGAGAAATTGGTATTCGTGGATCGGTGGCGATGTTCATTTTTGAGGCATTTACACCACAAGTCGCTGTCATTTTCCAAATAAGTTTGTTGATATGGATTATCAATATCGTAGTGCCGACATTGGTCGGTTCCGTCATACTCCTTAATGTGAGAAAACAGAAAAAATAATTTCTGGTAAGTGTTGAAATCTTTCTTTGTTCAAAGGCATGTCTGTCGTGAGCGAAAAAAAATAAAAAATCACCATATAAAAAATCTATTCTTGCTCTCAACATTTGCAAAAATTTTATACTTTTGCGACGAACTGAAAAAGAACCTTTTGATAATGGACTATTTAGAGTTTTCACGCCAGCAAGTGACTGATTTACAGAGTTCTCTGCAAAGAGAGTTCCTTCGTACAAACAAAGCAGGTTCGTATGCAAATTCCACGATTATCAACTGTAATACGCGAAAATATCACGGTTTGTTGGTATGTCCAGTAAAACAGATTGACGGTGACAATTATGTGTTGCTTTCGTCGTTGGACGAAACGGTTGTTTTGGAAAAGACGCCGTTCCAGTTGGCAACGCACAAGTTCAACGATGTGATTTATCCTACGGGATACAAATATCTGGAATCGTATAGAAACTCGCCAGTGCTTACGTTGATGTATCGCGTGGGTAGTATGGAGTTGAAGAAGGAGATGGTCTTGGTCGATAACGATGAGAGATTTTTGATTCGTTACACAGTGATGAAACTGTCTCACAAACACGCCGTGTTGCAATTGAGTCCGTTTCTTGCGTTCCGTAAAGTTCACGAGCTGACGCATGCAAACTTGAATGCGAACACTCGTAGTAAGAAGATTGAAAACGGTATTTCCAACTGCTTGTACAAGAAATTTCCAACCTTGAATATGCAGTTGTCAAAAAAGAATGAATTTATCACGGCACCTGATTGGTTCCGCGATTTTACATACGACAAGGAAAGCGAGCGTGGCTACGACTGCCGTGAAGACTTGTTCACTCCGGGGTATTTCGAGGTTTCGCTGAAAGAGGGCGAATCGGTGGTGTTCTCCGCTGGTTTGGAACCTGTCAAGGCAGCTTCGTTGAAGGCAATGTTCGAAAATGAAACGAAAGGCCGTGTGGCACAAAACAATTTCGAGGAATGTCTGCGTCACGCTGCCCGTCAGTTTATGTACCGCTCGAAGAAAGGATGCGAGGTGATTGCAAGTTTCCCGTGGACTGGCTTGTGGGGACGCGACAGCTTGGTTTCGTTGCCAGGTTTGACATTGGCACAAAATGACTGGGATACGTGTCGTGCCGTGTTGGATACCATGGCTCCCGACATTGACGGCTATGTGTATAAGAACAAGGGAAATATAGAGCACACTAATACCGAGTCGATTGATACTGCTTTGTGGTTCATTCGTTCAGTTCAGCAGTACAATTGGAATACAAAGGATATAGCTCAAACAAGAAAATTATATCAGAAGAAAGTCGAGGAAATTCTCGAAACCTATATGTCTGGCAAAAACGGAAATGTGGTGATGCACGACAACGGGTTGTTGTATTTGCCAGACGAAAACAAGGCGATTACGTGGGTCGATGCGAAAATCAACGGTGTGCCGGTGGTAAAACGCTGGGGATATGTTGTTGAGGTTAACGCATTGTGGTACAACGCAATCTGTTTTGCTTTGGAATTGATTACGAAGAAATCATTCCAAGATAAATGGAAAGACATACCGAAGAAAATCGAGAAATCTTTCGTGGAAGTGTTCTGGGACGAAGAGAGAGGGTATTTGTGCGACTATTGTGCACAAGGTTACAAGGAATTTTCAGTTCGCCCGAGTCAAATCTTTGGTGCTTCGCTTCCATTTTCTCCTCTTGATGACGAAAAACGTCATTCTGTTTTGGAACGAGTAAGAAAAGAATTATTAACTCCTTGTGGCATACGAACTTTGGCACCGAAGAATCCTAAGTATAAAGGTACGGTGACAGGTTCTGTCGAGGAACGCGATATTGCATATCACAACGGTGGCGTTTTGATGTGGCTTCTGGCACCGTATGCCGAGGCATATCTGAAATTGCACGGCCGTTCGGGCGTTTCGGAAATAAAACGTATTTATGCCGACTTGGAACCTCTTGTGCAAGAATATGGTTTGGGTACTATAGGCGAGGTATTCGACGGAAATCCGCCATATCATCCACGAGGTGCAATTTCTCAAGCATGGTCGGTTGGTGCGGCTTTGAGAATTTGTAAATTGATAGAAAATTTTACACGTGAAGAACAAAAATAGAGTAGAATGAAAGTCCTTATGTTTGGGTGGGAGTTCCCGCCACACATTTCAGGCGGTTTAGGAACCGCGTGTTTAGGTTTGACGAAAGCTATTCTTCGTCAGGGTGTTGATATTATTTTTGTTGTTCCTCGTGCCTATGGCGACGAAGATCAAAGTCAAATGCAATTGGTTGGTGCTAACACCATTCGCGTGAAGGTGAATCAATATCATTTTGGCGAAACAGTTGCAAATGAACAGAATCTTCAATATGTAACAATCGGTTCTAACTTGATTCCGTATGTTTCGGAAGAAGAATATTTTGACATTATCAATAATAAAGTTTCAGTTGACAGACAATTTAAGACATACGCCCACGCCGATACGTGTACGATAGACCTTCACGGAGGTTACGGCGGCGGCCTTATGGGCGAAGTGTCAAGTTATGCCTATATAGCAGAGGAAATCGCAAAGAAGTTCAATTTCGATGTTATCCACGCTCACGATTGGATGACGTACGATGCCGGTATTGCCGCAAAGAACGTTTCGGGCAAACCGCTTGTCGTTCATGTTCACGCTACCGAATTCGACCGAAGCGGAATGCATGTGAATCAGGTGGTGTACGATATGGAACGCCGTGGTATGCAGGCAGCCGATAAGGTTTTGACAGTAAGTAATTTGACAAGAAATACGGTCATCAATCATTATGGTGTTCCCGAATCGAAAGTAACAACCGTATATAACGGTGTTGAGGCGATAGGGGCAAAATCTTCTATTCAGTTCGAAAAATCAGTTGATGACAAAATCGTGACATTCTTGGGACGTATCACATATCAAAAAGGTCCTGAATACTTCCTTGAGGCGGCGGCAAAGGTGTTGCAACGCAAGAAGAACGTCAAGTTTGTGATGGCGGGAAGTGGCGATATGTTGGAAAAAATGATGTGGCGCGCTGCAGAGTTGGGTATTTCAAAGAATTTCTTTTTCACAGGTTTCTTGCGTGGCGACGATGTGATTCATATGCTTTCAATCAGCGATGTGTATGTAATGCCGTCGGTTTCAGAACCATTCGGGATCTCGCCGTTGGAAGCTATGCGTTCCAATGTTCCTGTGATTATCTCAAAACAGTCGGGTGTGGCAGAAGTGTTGAAAC
>JAFZTG010000147.1 GCA_017618935.1 Bacteroidales bacterium
AATTCTTCGTGACTTGTCGGCGACACTTTTCCTAACTGTGTGCCTAAAACGGCAATGGTGAGCAAACCGGCGTTCAGTGTCTCTTTGTGGGCACAAACGTCTATTCCGAATGCCAATCCACTGACAATTATGGGATTATGCTGTTTTATGTCGTTGATTATATTTTTACAACATTGTTTCCCATAGTCGGTGGCATTTCGTGTACCTACAATGCTGATGATTTTTTGAGCGTTGAAATCCACATCGCCTTTGTAGTAAAACAAGAGGGGAGAGTCTTCGCAGTTTTTCATTCGATACGGATAAGCATCGTCAATGTAGGTGAGGATTTTTATGTCATTCTTGACAATAAACTCCATTTCCTTCTCGGCGAGGGCGAGGACATTGTTGTGCTTTATTTCTTGTACTATCGCCTCTCCGATATTGGGAATCTTGCTCAGTTTTGAGGCAGATTCTGTGAAAATGCACTCAGGACTTCCTAAATACGAAATAAGTTGTTTGGCTTTGATAGGGCCAACTTCCTGCAACATTGACGTTGCAATGTAAAATACTAATTCTTGCGGCTTCATGGGAAATATGTTTATTTCCCTTTGTCGTGATTTTTTAGGTACATAACAAAGGGTATTGATTTAACTAATTCTGATTGTGTGTCTTCCAAGGAGTGATAATATGCACGGATAGGTGCAATTGCTTTGACATCTTTTACGATTTCCATGGTACTGTCGTTTACGTACCAGTCTTCGATAAATGCCAATCCGCATATTTCGCGTAAATCGATGTCCTTATCTACGCAAATCGTATCAATTTCATACGTTTCGGGATTTTCTTCCGAATAGCAGATTGTTTCGTGCCCGAGTGATTGTTTCACTTCGTCGAGCGTATGTTCTATGAGCGAATCACGAAATGTAAAACTATAACATTTTGTGTTGCCACACGTTGCTTTCTCAATAATTGTTTTGACCACTTGTTTCACCTGAATGTCTTCCAAAAACTCGGGATTGCTCTCGTTAATGAGCGGAACCTCGTAAGCCACGTCGTTTGCCAACAAACGTAACATGGAGTCTGTTGTCTGTGGTTCTCCAGTGTTGGAAAAATCAAATTTTGCAAGAATTGATTTTGTGGGAATATCGCCCATGGCGCTCTTACGAATGTAATTCCGTACCAGCGAGTAGGCGTTGACTTTTTTCTTCATAATGAACTGAGCCGTATCGAGTGCCCAATCTTCGTCGAATAAAAGTGCCTGAATCTCTTGCAGGGAAAACTCCTCGCGAAATTTTGTGTTTATATCTTCGTCGTTGCACACAATGTTGGAAAACGGAATGTATGCCGTGATTTCTTTATGCAAGGTTTTTGATTGCAGTTGTGATGCAAACGAAGCAAAATCAATGGATTTGAAGAAAAAGTATTCTTCGGGGACTTTCATTTCTTGTTCATACGTGATTGAAGATTTGGGAGCAATAAGATTATTGACAAACACCAGCTCTTTCTCGCTGTCTTTCTTGTTGTTACAAGCTACAAACGCGAGAATGCAGAGTACAAAAAATAAAAGTCGTTTGCGCATTATCCTTTATATTTATTTCCTGTCACATAACGTATTACGAACGCAAATACGGCAACTTGCATACGTTCACTGTTAGGTGCATCGGGGTTGAAATGCGTGTAAACCACATCCCACGAAGGACG
>JAFZTG010000148.1 GCA_017618935.1 Bacteroidales bacterium
ATTTTAACAACGGTGAACTTGTTTTGGATGTATCCGCCGAGACTTACGGTATCGTTCTCGATGCCTAAAAATTTTGCACGTTGGTGTGTTCCTGACAGGAGTTCTACATCGACGTATTTACCTTCGGGTTCATCTGCGAAGGCGGCGATAAAAGCGATTGTGATTAATAAGAAAAACTTTTTCATATTCTACCTAAAATGAAAGAATAAAACCTGCGGAAAGGAGTAGCAAACCCGTTCCTAAAAAAATCTTGGAAACAGTTTTTCCAGTTCTGGCGCTGTTTCTGTAATCCTCAAAATCTCGCATGTGCGCGTCGTAATTTTCGTTTTTGAAGCGTGTATTTTCCATGGCTTTTTTGTGATCGTTTGCCTTACTTATGTTATATAGCGTGACAATCGTTGAAATGCTTCCGATTGCAAAGGGAACAATGGAAAACCATTGAAGTGTGCGGCCTAGATTGCGTCTGTTTCTGTGCTTTAGCATCTCTTGATGTGATGTTAGAATTTCTTCATCGTATGTTTGGCGGAGCGCAACGATGATGTAAGACGTATCGTTCTGCGAAAGCTTTATGTTGATTGTCGTGTCTGCATAATTCGGGTGGAAAAAGGAAATCGTGATGTTGTCATCCCCTTCGGGGATGGGTATAAACGATGGTGACGTGTAATTAGGCCGATGCGCAAAATCGACAATATCCGCATTGGTATAGAGATCAACAGAAGATGGATTTGTCGAAACATGCAGGTAACGTGTCTTTGGGGCTGATTGCTGCTGTGCAAATGTGTTTCCACATATCGCAATCAATAACAGGGCGAAAACGAGGGAGGTTTTTCTGAAATACTTCATTTGTCCTCCAATTTTGCATAAGGCCCATCTATAGTCGTTATGGCTTTGTTGACTTTGATTTTCCAATAGGTGTTAGGAGCCTTGTTTTTTGCATAATCTTCGGCATATACGGATAAGTCGCATTCTTTTTTGCAGGTGTTGGAGATGGATAAAATATTGCTTTCGAATGTTGTTTGTAATGTATCTTCGTTCATTATCGCTACAACTTTTGACGTATTGATTCCTGAACCGTTATCCAGAACGAAAAACTTAATTTGATCTGTTGTCGGTAACTCGGTGGTGGTGGGAACCATATTGGGCTTGACTTTGTCTTGCAGGAATAGCGTATCCGTTGTCGTCTTGGTGCTTGGCGGTAGATTTACAGTCATGGAACTACAGCCATACTCTGTAAGTACAGAGTCGCAGATGACGATTTTGACATTTGACTGTGGCGATAATGTTTGGCGAATGACTGTATTTGCCTTTATTTTGGAGAATTTTGCGAGTGTATCGCCTGTTGCCGATATGAAAGCCCCTTTCAATTGCGATTTCTCGGGATCTTGGCTGTACATGCATGCGACAGGAACTTCTATAATGGCGTTTTTATTGTTTTCTAACGTTGTTGAAAAGCTGAATACTTCGCTGAAATTTTGTTCTATTTGACCTATTTTATTTCTTGTGATGGCTCGAACTGCCCAATAGATTGTGGAATTGTCAATGGAATGGTTGACTTCTTTTCCATTTTCGTTAATGTCCAAGTTAAGTCTGCCCATTAAATCCACATTACCGATGCATTCCGTTTCGCCTAAAGGATTTCCCCAAATGCTGTCTCTGAAATAACTTGCATAAATCACGCAAATAGAATTTTCCCATGGATCGATTCCATAAACTTTCCATGAAAGTTCGAGTCCCGATGAATTTTCTCCGTCAACTTGATTATAACGGTTCGGGGGATACTGAAGCGAAACTGTTACTGGCGTGCCTACATAAACATTTGCATGGGATATCAACGTGTCGCCAAGAATGTCAATGGTTTCGAATGAAATTTTATGGATCCCGTTTTTGTCGAATGCGTGATATAGCGAAGATGCATTCGTCTCGTTATTGTCTATGGTCCATTTGTGTGAGCTATAGTAAGGTGTAGCCTGATGGGTTGGAATATATTCGCTATCAATGGCGTAAATACCGCAAATTCGGATTTTTTCGTTCACGTTGACATAGAATTCTTCTGCGGGGTCATATAGGCCATCCTTGTAAGGTTCCCCGAAGAAGGTCTCTGGAACGATAAAAATGGATTGCGATAGTTCAGGTGTGTCAGAAGAATGAATTTCTGCGTCTGAACAAGAACTCATTAAGAACATGGTTGCTATTGCAAAAAGTAACGAAAGAATGTGAAATCTTAAATTCATTCATTTCCCCCTTTCGTATATACGTCTTTAACGAAAAGCTTCCAGGTTTTGGATTGTTTCATGCCGTTTGTATAAATGATGATGGACTCTATTGTTTGTTCTTCGTCGAATAAACTGGCTTCAAGTTCTGCTGAAAATGAAGATTTATCAGTATTCGATATAGAGACGATGCTTTCGTTTGTAGTGACATTGTAAAATTGCAGTGTTTCTACTTTAAATCCAAATGAATTATTGTCTTTGATGTAGAGTTGAATGCTTCCGTTTTTGGCAATTGTCGTATCGCTATTTGTTGTGAACCAAAGCGGGGATTGCTTAATGTAGAATGTTTTTCTTATGGAGTTGTTGCTTCCGTCGCTAACCGAAATAGTCAGAATGCGGAACGTCCAGCTTTTGTCAGCTTCTCTGAGAATTACGTTTAGAATGCTGTCTTTGTAGAATCGGTCTGTAATTAGGTCGGATTCGAGATGGACCGTTGTATTTTGCGTATTTATGATTCCGCTTCCGTCTTTTACAATAAATTTCAAAGTGTCTGAGAAATCAAGCGTGTCAAGATTTGTGATTGATTTTATGGAGGGGGCTATTGAATCGGTCAATTGAAGGTTGTCTAGAATTGTAACGAAACCATCGCGAATGTCGATATCCTTGTTAATGCTTTTGAAGTCGGGATAATCGGAAAGGATTGTTAACTGGTAAGCTCCAGCGGGAATTGAACCGAGAGATATTTCGTTACTAGATGACGAGGCGGATAAATTGTAATTGAAAACTTTATTCTCGTCCGTTTTATTTTGAAGTGATATATGTATTGGAATAGGTGTTTGCAGGCTTGTGCTGATTTTTGCTTGTAGTGAACCTTCTCCGGTTAAACCTTTGGTGTAGAAGAAACTTTCGATTTTTTCTATGGATGCCAAATTATATTCGTTGAATGCTTGAACGGTCCAAATGTATTTTTTTAAGGGATTGAGTTCGTTATGATATTCAAAGTACGGCTCGTTTAGAATCGTATCAATGGGTGTGAATTTAGATTCGGAATGAGGCCCTAGATAAGTAAAATCTTCTTCGTTGAGTGTGAAATGAAAACGATGTGCAAGTCGGATCCCTTCTGTCTTTGCACTCCATGTAAAGTAAATGGTCTCGTAGGGATCAATTGCTTGTGTGCCTTGTGCTGGAATATATGCGCTGTCGTTCAAAATCGGATTGCCTGCAACCCATACATCCAATGAATCAGAATGGATGTCGTCGAAATAATCTTTAAGAACAAACGTAAATTTATGGTGTCCCGGTGTGCTGATTTGTTTTTTGAAATTGTATTCGGAAGAACAATGTTCCCCATCCATGAGCCAGTAGTAATCTTGTATGTGGACAGCTTTATTGGGGCCAACGTTTGCTAGAAGAAAAATGGTGTCGTGAATGTTGAACGTATCCGCTTTTACGCTGGGCATCGGGGCGGACATGACATGGGAAAGTGTTACTTCGACTGTTATATCAATGGAGTCATCTTCGTCAAAAATATGTTCGTTTGAATCAAAGCAAGATTGTAGTAACCAAACGGTGGCAATGATGATTAATGTTTGTATAAACTTCATTTTGCCTCCAACGTGTCAATTACGAAAAATTCCTTGTAAGCAAGCGTATCCGTATCGCCGTAAAGGTCGTGTACGATGACGCGGAACTTGTGTTTGCCTGTGCTTAAACCGGACTGCTTGACTTGCAAAAGTGTACCGACATCAAATTTCTTTCCATCTATGTCGATTGTGTGAAATAATGTATCACCATTAAGCAAGTCCATATCTAAGCTATACCATGCAAACAGAAATACAGATTTTGCGGAACCGTAAAGCGTGTCGCCGTTTGCAGGTATTGTTGAATCCGAAAGTACTGGAGGCGAGTTGATGATAACCGTGAATACCTGTGAATCTTTGTTTCCCTCTCGGTCTGTTGAAATGAGTTTGTTTGGAATGTTTTTTTTGTCCTTGGTGGGGTAGAACGAGTATTCTGCTCCACGTTCAAGCAGACTGTCTTTTTTGTCGGTAGAATAGAACCACTCGAATGTCAGATCGTTTTGGTACTTTTCTGGGAATACTTTTACCTTGATTGTCGCGGAATCCGATGGATGAACTTTGAGTTGCGTTGAAAAGGAATCTCCTTTTTGCTTCACTAAAATTCGGATGGATTCAACGGGCATGAACGCCTCTGGATAGTCCGGTGCGTCAAGGCAACCGATAAGAAATAGGCCGAAAAACGTCGCGGCCATCAAAAAAGGCAAAATGGAACGATTGAACAAATTCATTTGGTTTAAATCTAACTATATTCGTGAACATGAGTGCGCAAAATTTTGAATATAAAAACGCAATGGAGCGTTTAGAAGAAATTCTCGCGAAAATCGACAATTCCGAGATGGAAATTGATGAACTTGCTGTGGAGGTTCAAG
>JAFZTG010000149.1 GCA_017618935.1 Bacteroidales bacterium
CCAGGATTTGTTCCCGGCGGACCAAACTTGGAATATGACTGGGACAGATGTTGCCCCAAAAACTGCGACAGCGAATACAACAACTCGCTCTGCTTTAAAATCGACATTTCACCACTTAAAAATCAACCGGCACAAAAATCATATCTTGATATGAACATGGGATGGCCAATAAACGCTTGGTCAGTAAGCGAAATTAGTGGCGGTTATCAGGTACAATACATTCGTCTATTGTCAAAATTTGTAAAATAACACACCAACGATGAAAAAACAAAAATGTTCTTTTTGCGGTCGCAGCGAAGACGAGGTTTCATTACTGCTCAACGGTCTTGAAGGTCATATCTGTTCCGACTGCGTAAACCAAGCAAGTTTGGTTATAAAAGAAATTAATCAAACACAAAAAAAAGGTAACACAAAGAATTTTTCCAACATCAAACCAATTGACATCAAAAAACATCTTGACGAATATGTAATTGGTCAAGAAGATGCGAAAAAATCGTTGTCGGTTGCCGTGTATAACCATTATAAACGTATCTCCCAGGCAACGAATAACGAGGTTGATATCGAAAAGTCAAACATTATTCTCGTAGGTGAAACTGGTACGGGAAAAACCTTGCTGGCAAAAACTATCGCCAAATTTCTTGAAGTCCCCTTCGCCATTGTCGATGCAACTGTATTGACTGAAGCGGGTTACGTTGGCGAAGATATTGAAAGTTTGCTCGTCCGTCTGCTTCAGGCATGCGACTACGACGTTGCCAAAGCCGAACAAGGCATTGTGTTTATTGACGAGATTGATAAAATTGCAAGAAAAGGAGACAATCCGTCTATTACCCGCGATGTTTCGGGTGAAGGCGTGCAACAAGGGTTGTTGAAATTGCTGGAAGGCTCCGTCGTGAACGTTCCCCCGCAAGGTGGCAGAAAACATCCCGAACAACGAATGATTGCCGTAAACACAAAAAATATTCTTTTCATCTGTGGCGGCGCGTTCGAAGGCATACAGAAAATTATTGCGCGACGCCTGAACACGCACACGGTGGGTTACGGCGTGAAAGAGAAAAATCAATCCATCGACAAGAATAATTTCTTGCAGTACATTGCCCCACAAGACTTGCGTACATTTGGACTGATACCAGAAATCATCGGTCGTCTTCCTATCCTCACCCACCTCAATCCGCTTGATAGAGATGCCTTACGGAGAATTTTGACTGAACCGAAAAATGCGTTAATAAAACAATATATCGAATTGTTCCGCCTTGACGGCATTACGTTGGAATTTACCGACGACGCATACGATTTCATCGTTGACAAGGCTATTGAATACAAACTCGGAGCCCGTGGCCTTCGCTCCATCTGCGAGGCAATCATGCTTGACGTGATGTTTGAATATCCATCGAAAAAAGTGAAATCACTGACCATAGATAAAAAATTTGCAGAAAAATATTTTTCAAAAACGGAATTGAATCAACTTTTTAATGCATAAAACTATGAATTTCAAATTAATAAAGAAATTAAGCGAAGTAGCCGGACCTTCTGGCTTTGAAGATAAAATTCGGGAAACGATTACCAAAGAAATCAAATCGGACGTAGATTCCTTGACAACCGACAATATGGGCAACCTTGTCGCTTTTAGAAAAGGCGCAAGCAGAAAAAAACTGATGATAGCCGCTCACATGGACGAAATCGGTTTTATTGTCACACACATTGATGACGAAGGTTTCTTGAAATTTGCCACACTTGGCGGTTTCGACCCCAAAACATTAACGGCTCAACGTGTGATTGTTCACGGAAAGAAAGACATTATCGGCGTAATGGGAGCAAAACCCATCCATGTGATGACACCCGAAGAACGCGATAAAAAAGTTGTCGTGAAAGATTTCTTCATCGATTTGGGCATGACGAAGAAAGAAGTGGAGAAAATCGTGGAAATCGGTACTCCTATCACTCGCGACAGAGAATGTATAGAAATGGGACAATGTGTAAATGGCAAGTCATTGGATAACAGAATCGCCGTTTATATCTTAATAGAAACCATCAAGAAATTAAAAACGAAGAAACTCCCGTTCGACACGTATTTCGTATTCACCGTACAAGAAGAAGTGGGCTTGCGAGGCGCACAAGTTGCCGCACTCAACATCCAACCGAACGTTGCAATCGCCCTTGACACGACAATAGCATACGACGTTCCGGGAAGTTGTCCGCAAGAACAAATCACAAAACTTGGTATGGGACCAGGCATAAAAATTATGGATTCATCGGTGATCTGTAACACAAAACTCGTGTCGTTTATGAAATCGGTTGCCGAGAAAAACAAAATTCCATATCAGGCAGAAATCATGCAAGGTGGCGGAACCGACACGTCGATGTTACAAAAAATGGTTGCTGGCGGCGCAATCGCCGGTGCCGTATCAATCCCTACTCGACATCTGCATCAGGTAATTGAATCCGTACATAAAAAAGATGTGGATAACAGTATTGAATTATTGTCGAACATTACCAACACGATTGATAAACTTTAATTGACAATTGATAATTGACAATTGATAATTAAATGGCAGACAATTATTTAGAAAAGAAATTCGAGGAATATCAACGGAAGAAAGCCGAATATGAAAAGAAGAAAAAATTAGGCATTCTTCCGAAGAAAAAATCGACAGAAAATAAATGATTTTCATAAAACCTTTTCGACAACGGAAAGGTTTTATTTTTTTCTAAGACACTGATTTATAGGCAAAAAAATAGCGGAATGAGTCTCCACTCGCCCCGCCATTCATTTAAATAATAATAAAGCGTAACAGTATTACAAAAGTAATATTTTATTTAGATTTTACAAGAAAAAAAACAAAAAAATTATTTTCATATTTTCCCTCCTCTACTCAGGAAAAACATGCCGTAGGTACGCTACAATGTAGTTTTTGTTACTTTTCTCTTGAAAGAAAAGCAACGCAAAAGTTCAAGACGGACTTGCTATTATTCGCCAATTTATTTCCCAGATTTTCGTCGGTTACATTCCTTACAGAGCATTTGACAGTTTTCGGCAATGGTTCTGCCACCTTCGTGCCACGGGGTAATGTGGTCG
>JAFZTG010000150.1 GCA_017618935.1 Bacteroidales bacterium
CGTGTTGCGACAATTTTGAACGTTTGTTTGCAGATTACGGCAAATTGCGGAATCATTTTTGAGCCATTCTTGCCATTCTCAACAGCGAAAATCATGAAAATGATGAACTTGACCGATGCAAAATGGGTCGATGCGGGAAATTGTGAGATTATGCCGGTAGGTAAGGAAATCGGACAACCTGAGTTGATGTTCCGTAAAATTGAGGATGCCGAGGTTGATGCACAGATAAAACGTTTGGATGAAATCAAAAAAGCACGTGAAGCCGAGGAAAAGAAAAATGCACCTGTCGCTCCGCAAAAAGAAACGATTGTCTATGACGATTTTGCGAAGATGGATATTCGTGTCGGAACAATTTTGGCTGCCGAGCGAGTTCCTAAAACCGACAAACTGATGAAATTGACAGTGAATGTGGGAATTGATACTCGTACTATCGTGTCGGGTATTGCCGAACATTTCACTCCAGAAGAGTGCGTCGGGGCGCAAGTGAGCGTGCTTGTAAACCTACAACCACGTATGTTGAAAAACATTGAATCGCAAGGAATGATTTTGATGGCGGAAGACGCTGACGGAAAATTGCAATTCGTTGCCCCGAAAAAAAATGTAAAAGAAGGTAGTTCAATTTGTTAAAAAATAGCGAATAGTAAAAAAAAAGTATATATTTGCTTAATTTTGTTGAAGAAATTATAAATGAAAACGATGGCAAAACATATCATAAGTACAGCAATAATGCTTGCTGCAATGTGTTTTTATGCGTTTTCGCAAGACACCCACTTTTCACAATTCGATGCTGCTCCGTTGTATTATAACCCAGCTTTGTCGGGTGTAAATGAATGTCACAACAGAATTTATACGAACTACAAAGGGCAATGGGGAACGTATAGCACATTTATGGCTTCCTACGACCAGCATTTGGAAAAAGTGCAGTTGTTGGGCGGCAATATCGGCTTGGGTGGTTTGGTCGTTGCCGACTATTCGGGTGAAAATTCCTATGGCAATACACAAATAAAAATCTTGCCTGCGTACCATTATACAATAATTCCGGGTGTGTTGCGTCTTTCGGCAGGAATTGATGCTACGTTCAACATTATGAGCATTGACGAAGAACATGTCCGTTTGGGTAAGAGCATAGACCCAATGACGGGAAAATCAACTCCGGGTTGGACGGAATATGAACATACGACCAGATTTTATGCTGATATGGGTTTGGGATTTAATGCACAATATAATATTAATCCCACGTTCCCTGTCAACTTTGGTGTGACGTTCTTCCGCCTGTTCGGTTCTGGTGGCGGTGGCCTGGCGGTGGCAACCAACGAACAGGGCGACAACTATCGCAGATTTTCTTTGAACGCAAATGCGGTTTGGCCAATTGACACGAGACTTTCGTTGTTGCCAAGTTTCATCTATACAAACCAAAAAATGTATAATGAAATGAATGTGGGAACGTACTTGAAATGTGCTATGGGCGAATACACTCCATTGATTGACGCAATTTATGGCGGAATGTGGTATCGTGTGAAAGATGCGATTATCTTCGGATTGATGTTTGATAAACCAATCAACAAGAATTGGACATTACAATTTGGTTTGAGTTATGATGTTACCGTTTCAAGTTATAGAACGTCAGACCATTGGGCTAATACCAAGAACGTCAAGGGTGATAGCTTTGAATTATCAGTGAAATTGTTGAATTGTAGAGCACCTATAGTTGTAAATCCAGAAGGTATTGTAAACGATCCATTCAGATAATCATGAAACAAGTAACCCGCATTTGTTCCCTTATTATAATTTGTATTGTTGCAACACTCTTGTCCTATGGTCAGGGGAAAAAACAGTATTACGAAGCATATATCGCTCTTGGTGATACGTGTTTGGCTCACGCAAACTATTATGGCGCTCATCAGGCATACGAAAAGGCACTTGCTTATATTGACAATCCAAACATTGCGTTTAAGTGTGCCGAAGCGTGTCGTGGTTACCAAAACTATCCCGATGCGGAAAAATACTATAGAATCGCTATTTCAAAGGATTCAGTTACATTCCGTTTGGCAAACTATTGGTATGCCGAAATGTTGATGTTGCAAGGAAAATACGACTCTGCACGTGTGCAGTACGAGATTCATTACAAAATGAATAAAAACAAGAATGACTATTACACGAAACGTGCAAAAGAACAAACTACGGTTTTGACAAAGAGGATTTCCAAGGTCGGCGAATCAGTCGGTTTGGAAGTGAAGCATATCAATGAAAAGGGTGTCAATTCAATGTATGCCGAATATGCTCCGTGTCAATATAATGACTCGATATTCTTTTTCGCAGGGGTTCGTCCGTTGGATGAGAAACTTGCCGACACGTCGTTCATCTATAGCAACTACTTGACGCGTGTAATGCAGGCGACTCGCCGCAACGATTCTACGTGGTCCGACGTGAAAGTCGTGAAATCTTTGATTGATCCTGAGGCTCACGTTAACAATCTTTCATTTACCAATGACTGGAAAACGGCATATTTTAGCAATTGTATCGGTTATAATTGCTCAATCTATAAGTCCGAATTCGATCCGAAGTTTATGGATTTCTCTAATATTACGAAATAGACGGCCCCTATCAATA
>JAFZTG010000151.1 GCA_017618935.1 Bacteroidales bacterium
GAAATCCCATTGTATTTTAATTTTATTCTTAATTCTATAAATATGTGGCTTCGACAAGCTCAACCACCTTAATTATTAACTATTAATTCTTAACTCTTAATTTTTAATTATCGCTGATATTCTTTCAAAAAAAAAGCACCAAACTCTTGAAGAATGGTGCTTTTATATCGAAATAGTCAAACACCATTCATTACTGAATGACATCCACGACTACCACAAATACTGTTTCTAAAATCATATCGTTGTTTTACGTGTGCAAATATAATAATTTTTTTGAAAACGTGCTATAAAATGGTAATGTTTGCAAAATGTGATTCAATATTTTTCACATCTTCCTATTCTTTTTCCTATCTTTACCTTGTAATCAAAACGATAAGGGTGAAAACAAAATATTGCAGGATAGGTTTGTTGCTTATGGGTGTTGGCATATATGTCGGCGTTGTGGCGTACATTATGACACCAAAGGAGAAGCGACAGACGCCTACGCCATATACGTTTCCCGTATCGTATGCGTTGGACAATATGAACATTCCTGCCGATAATCCTATGACGGTGGAAGGCGTGGAGTTGGGGCGACATCTGTTTTACGATGGACGATTGGCTGGAAGGACTCACAAGGATAGTCTTATGTCGTGTGCGACGTGCCACAAACAGGCTCATTCGTTTGAATGTGGCATAAATCACCCGAAATATAAGGCTGGCAAGACTTTTGGAATGACGGGAATCCCGACGCCACACACTATGATGCCGTTGATTAACCTTGCGTGGATTAACGAAGGCTATATGTGGAACGGATTTGTCAATTCTAAGAATGAAAAACGTGGTGGTAAATATGGCGTTCCCGAACGAGAGGAATTTCACTATAAAAACATAGAATCGTTTGTATGGATGATGATTGTAGCTCCGCACGAGGGCAACGGCTCCATAGAGAAATCGGTGGAACTGATTCGGAGCGATTCGCTCTATCCGCCGATGTTCAAAAAAGCGTTTGGAACGGAGGAAATTACCATTGACAGGATGGGAAAAGCCGTGGCGCAATTTGTCCGTTCTTTGGTGTCGTTCAACTCTAAGTTCGATCAATTTATGCGTGGAGAATATCAACTGACGGAAACGGAGCGACGAGGATTTTTTTTGTTCTCCACCGAGAGCGGCGACTGCTTTCATTGCCATGGTTCGCCAGCGTTGCCACTGTGGACGACCAATTTATTCATGAATAATGCGAAGGACATTGATTTTATAGACAAAAATGACCATTCGTCAGTGTCGAAAAATCCTGCCGACAAAGGTAAATATAGGGTTCCGACGTTACGCAATGTGGAATATACCGCTCCGTATATGCACGATGGACGATTTGCCACGTTGGACGAAGTTTTGGAGTTCTACAACTCTGGTTTGAAACGTTCTCCGTACGTTGACCCTCTGATGATAGGAGTGAATCATGGAGGAATGCATTTGTCTCAACAAGAATTGCAAGATTTGAAGGCGTTTTTGCTTACCTTGTCCGACACAAGTTTTCTTACAAATCCTGCTTATTCAAATCCTCGACCTAACGATGAATTTTTTATACAATAACTATGGGAAAAAAAGTATTACAATCTGTCTTGTGTAATGACGTAATCAGCGATATCGTGATTGACGGAAATCGATTTTCCGAAATTGTGCCGTCGGTGCAAGGTAAACAATATGATAATGCTGAAATAATTGATTGTAGCGGTTTGGCGATTCTTCCGGCTTTTTATAATGCACACACGCACGCGGCAATGACGCTGATGCGTGGCTATGCCGACGACACGCCGTTGTTTGAGTGGCTCAACGACTATATTTGGCCGTTGGAGGCGAAATTGACTGCAAAAGACATTGAGATTGGTAGTCGTCTTGCCGTGCTTGAAATGATAAAGTCGGGGACGGTGTTTTTTTCCGATATGTATTGGCACCGTGAGGAAACAATGAAAGTTGTGGAAGAAATGGGAATCCGTGCTGCCATTGGCGTTACCATCTCCGATGTGCTGACAAGTCCGAAAGGCTTGGAAGAGAATTTTTCATTTCTGAAGCAACACAAAGGCGAGTCGGAACGAGTGAAATTGGTTGTGATGCCTCATGCCATTTATACCAATAGTGACGAATGTTTTCAGCGATGCATAACGATTGCAAAAGGAGAGGGCTATGTGTTGCATACGCATTTGTCGGAAACAAGCAAAGAGGTAAATGATTGTTTACTGCAATATAAATGCACTCCTGTGGAGTTGATGGAGAAATGGGGTGCTTTGTCATCAAATTTCGTCGCTGCTCATTGCGTACATTTTAGCGAAAAAGACAAGAAAATATTTTCTCAGTCTGGTGCGATGGCTGTCGTGAATCCTTGTTCAAACTTGAAATTGGGTAGTGGAATTCCTAATATAGTGAGTTTGTTAAAACATAACATCATGGTTGCGTTGGGAACCGACGGCGCTTCGTCGAACAATAACCTTGATATGCGCGAGGAGATGAAGATGGCGGGCTTGCTTACAAAGGCGAATGACGCGAATGTGATAGTGTCGAAAAATGACATATTGAAACTTGCGACAGAAAATGGCGCAAAAGCATACGGATTGCAGCATGTCGGCAGAATAGAGGAAGGATGGCTTGCCGATTGTATTTTGATTCGTATGGACAATGAACGGATGGTTCCCTGTCACGACATTGTGAGCAACTGGATTTATGGTGCCGATTCTCGTGCTATCGATTCTGTGATGTGTAACGGCACATTTGTTATGCGAAATGGTCACGTTGATGGCGAAGACGACATCATTGCCGAAGCCGTTGCGTGTGCAAAACGATTATGTTCGTAGTGATTAAGAAGAACAGTTACGACAAAAAAAATCCCGACTGGAAAACCAATCGGGATTTTTTTTGTATGCAAATTTCTATTATTGAATTTGTGCTTCTAAAGAATCGGCAATTGCGTTGGCAATCGTATCAGCCGTGCATTCAACTGCTTTTGGCTCTGGAGTAGAGTAGGTGTTAGCAGCATCGTATTTGCGAACACAACGAACGCTCAAACCAGTCGTTCTGCCAATGTGGCTCTTGTTTAAGCCCACATATTTCTGCGATTCTGTGCTGATGTTTTTCATATACACATACATGGCATTTGCCTCGTTGTGAGGGGAATTTGTCCACCACAAGCCAAGATTTCCTTCTTCGTAGAATTTGCCGTTTCTTTCACGGAAACCTGCCGCCTTGGCTGAAAAACTCGTGTTGTCCCATCCGATAGTGGTAGGAACTTTGTCCCAACCTGTTGAATCTACTATGCCTGCGTATGTTGCAGCCAATTGCAACCATTCTACAGAATCGGTAGGAATGTACCAACCTTCGGGACAAGGATTTGCCTGAACGGCAGCATAGTTGTACAACACTTCTGCACCGTCTTCATTATTATATGTAGCGTAGGCAGGTTCTGTTGTATTTGCCCAGTCTTCTTCGGCGGTTACATTTGCTATTGCTGTTCCGTCAGCCAATTTAGTCGTTTTCAGGTTTGATGCAAACCATTCGTAGTCACCAATTTTCACTACTTTATATTGGTTTCCGTCAACGTCTTGTACGGTGCTTACCACATCGTCGGCTGACGCCTGCGGACAACGGTTGTAGTTTGCTTCGGTCTTTTCCTCGCTACAAGCAAAGAAGAAGGCGAGAGATGATGCTATTAAAATTACTTTTTTCATAATGCTCATTAATTGTTAGATTCAACTGAAGCAGCTTTTGCAGCAGCTCTTTCACGTAATTTTTCTTGAATTTCTTGAACTTTCTCTTTAGAAAGTGGGTATTTCCAAATCAAAACGATGGTAAGCAACATCGAAACGGTTGGAATCCACACATACATTTCGCGGATCAAGTTCAAATCGCTCACTGAAATGATTGGGTTTGCACCGTCAATACCAACAAGTACAAGAACGTAACCAGCGATGATTGACACTAATGCGATAGCCAATTTAATCAAGAAACCGGAAACAGCGGTGAACATACCTTCACGACGGCTTCCGTGTTCGTATTCGTCGTAGTCGCAGATGTCGGCTGTGAACGAACCAATCAACGGCCAGCACATTGCCAATCCCATGTTGATGATTACTGGTGGAAATACTGCCAAGAATGGAGCAGAAGGAGTAAACAAGAACCAGCTTGATACATATCCGAGAATTGCAACGGTAGAACCGAGAATCAACAACGTACGTTTGTCGAAGAATTTTGCAATTCGGTTAACGATGATTACCATTAAAATTTGTGTTGCTGGTTGCAAGATAGCAGTGTAAACACCGATATGGCCAGCCAACTCTTTGTGCGTAACGAATGATTCTTCGAATGTGAATGTGAATGGGTGACGCCATGTCCAGTTGAAGATGCTGTGCATACCGTCGGAACAAACGTGATACATTGAAATGTAGCCAAGCAAAGGCAACATGAAGAACAATGCCACATATACGAAGAACAAAGAACCCATCAACAAAAGGAATGGTTTCGATTTGAACGTAACCACCAATGAAGGCCAGAACGGGTCTTTCTTTTGTGCCTGAGTACGTTCCATGTTCTTTTCCTTACAGAAAATAGCAGGAATCACACCAAAGATAATGATTAAGATACCGACAATGATACCAAGTTTACGAGCACCGTCAACTTCATTACCGCTACCTTTCATGAAATCCAACTGACAGATAAGATATGCGGAACCGATAAGAATACCGATAACGTACGAGAATATTGACTTGTACGTTTGCAGCTTCGTTCGTTCCGTGTAATCCTCCTCAAGTTCCAGACCGAGGGCTCCGTACGGCATTTGCCAGATTGCCATCACAATGTAGAACAACGATACAATCGTGATGAAATATACCGTCTGCATAAGTCCTGGTGTACGAGGCGTAAACCAGATTGCAATAAACGTCAGTGCAAGAATGAACGCACCGAAGAATATCCAAGGACGACGACGGCCCCATTTAGAACGGGTGTTGTCACTCAAGTTTCCGAAGAATGTGTCGGAAAAACCTTCAATGAATTTTGAAGCACTTGTTGCGATACTAATCACAACAGGGCTTACACCCATACCAATTTGGAAAATGTTGAAACTTAATGATGGGAAGACGTTCATCGCAAGGTTTTCTGCGAAACCTCCACTTGCCCATGCTAATTTTTCGCCTCCCGAAGACATTGACTTTGAGGTCTTTGCCGCAGAAGTACTTGAATTTTGATTTTCTGTATTATCCATAAAAAGAAAATTATTTTATTTAGTTTGATGCAAAGGTACAAAAAATCTTACTCAAACCATAGGTTTGCGTTAATAAAATGAGGGTGTTTGCAAAAAAATGTTAATCTTTTTTATTTTGCCGACTCAAATTGTTTCAAGAAACGTGTGTCGTTTTTGAAGAATAAACGAATATCTTTTACTTGATATTTCAGCATTGCAATACGTTCAACGCCCATACCGAATGCGAATCCGGTGTATTTGTCAGCGTCGATGTCGCAGTTTTTCAAAACGTTGGGGTCAACCATGCCGCAACCCAAAATTTCCAACCAGCCAGTTCCTTTACAAACAGGACAACCTTTTCCGCCACAAATAGAACATGAAATATCCATTTCGGCAGATGGTTCGGTAAATGGGAAATATGACGGACGCAAACGAATCTGCGTATCGTTGCCGAACATTTCTTTTGCAAAGTAGAGTAGCGTTTGTTTCAAATCGGCAAACGAAACATTGGTGTCAACGTATAAACCTTCTACTTGGTGGAAAATACAGTGTGCACGAGCCGAAATTGCCTCGTTTCTGAATACTCGACCAGGGAAAATGGAACGGATAGGCGGTTGCGTTTGTTCCATCACACGGCTTTGTACCGACGATGTATGCGTACGCAACAGAATATCAGGGTTTTTCTCGATGAAAAACGTGTCCTGCATATCGCGGGCAGGATGTTCGGGTGGAAAGTTCAATGCCGAGAACACATGCCAGTCGTCTTCCACTTCGGGACCTTCCTCAACGGTGAATCCTATACGTGAGAAAATGTCTATAATCTCGTTACGAACAATCGAAAGCGGGTGGTGACTACCCAATTGGATAGGCTTGTTTGGCAATGTTAAGTCCACATTTGTAAATGTGTCGTCGTCGCTTTCAGACAAAGTGTTTTGAAGATTCTCGAATTTTGCCTGAACAGTCTGTTTCAGTGCGTTGATTTTCTGCCCAAGTTCCTTTTTCTGTTCGTTGGGAACAGTGCGAAATTCATCAAAAACTTTATTTAACTCACCTTTTTTCGATAGGAATTTCAAACGAAATTCTTCAACTTGTTCTTTGTTTTCTGCCTTGAAATCCTCAACATCTTTAAGGATTTGATTTATAATCTGTTGCAACATATCTTTTATTTTTCAACTGATACTTTCGTAATTATGACATCGTTAAGAGGACGATCATATCTGTCTTTCTTAACTTTTGCAATGGAATCGACAACTGTCAGACCGTCAATTACTTCGCCAAAAACGGTGTAGTCCATGTCGAGGTGGGGCGTTCCGCCGATTGTGCTATAAATGTTCTTTTGTTCTTCGGTATAGGAAAGAGTCTGGATATTTGCCAACGAATCTTTATATAATTCGCCAAAAGCGTTCCATTTCTCCATAAACTTCTGACGGTCACCAATTTGCTGTAACTGAATAAGTTCGTTCAGATGTTCCTTGTTTTCTGGTTTGTACAATTGCGACTGAATATATTCAGCCTTGGCTTGTTCCGCTTTTTGAGCAGCCATGGCAGTCAATTGTTCTGCTGGAACAGTCTGACCAACAACGATATAGAATTGTGAGCCAGAAGATTCTTTTTTAGGATTTTGAGGACCGCCAAGTCGAGCTGCGGCAACAGCACCTTTTTTATGGATAAGATTAGGATTAAATTCGGCGGGAATGGTATAACCTGGTCCGCCAGTTCCCAATTGCGTTCCTGCGGCGGCACCTTTTGATTTCGGGTCGCCTGCCTGAATCATAAAATTGTCAATCACACGGTGAAACAACAAACTGTCGTAATAATGTTCTTCGGCCAACTTGATGAAATTGTCGCGATGAAGCGGCGTTTCGTTGTATAATTTTATTTTTATTGTACCATAGTTCGTTTCAAACGTTACAATTGCATTTTCCATCTTCGGAGTTTTTTTGTTTTTTGTAGGCATGGCAAACGCTACAATTCCAACGAGTAGCAATGCTATACCGATTTTGTAATATACTTTCATCATTTTTTTTGCAAAGTAAAACTTTTTGTATGAAAAATTGAATTAAAGCAGTGATTTATTTTGCCATATAATACACCGTCGAGTCGTTTTTGTCATCAAATAGTTTGTCCGACACGCGTTTTACATCGATAAGCGATACTTCGGCGTATTTTTCCAAACGGTTGTTTATAAGATTCACATCACCCATATTGGCGTAATAGGCGAGGGCTTTCGCTTTTGAAAGTACGTCGATTTCATCGAGAATGGTCGTGCTTTCAAATTTGTTTTTCACCTTTTGTAATTCGTAGTCGAACACAAACCCTTCCTTTATTTTTTGCAGTTCCACGTGAATTGCTTTTTCTGCCGTTTCCATTGACACAGAAGGATTTAGATTTCCCGTAATGATAAAAAGTCCCGGATCGTTCTCGCCGGTAATGTACGCATTGATTTCGCTAAAAAGTTTCTGCTTGACCACCAGATTTTGATACAATCGTGCCGATTTCCCATTGGAAAGAATATCGGAAATCAGGTCGGTGGTGTAAAAATCCTTATTGTCTTGACCGCACATGTGATATGTCTTGAACAAACATGATGCAGGAACGTTGCGCTCAACCGTGAGCGTGCGTTTTTCTGTTTGTTCGGGTTCTTGTTGTATGTTTCGTGGCACAATATCACGACGGGGAATGTTGCCAAACCATTTTTTTGCCAAATGTTTCACCGAACGTAGTGACACGTTTCCCGAAATAGCAACAACAGCGTTGTTGGGGGCATAATGACCAAAGAAGAAATCTTTCACGTCCTTTAACGTGGCTTGTTCTATATGACTTAGTTCCTTGCCGATTGTAGCCCATTGATAGGGATGAACCTTGTAGGCGAGTGGTCGGGCAAGCAACCATAAATCCCCGTAGGGACGGTTTAAGTATCGTTGCTTAAATTCCTCACACACGACGTTTTTCTGTGTGTCCAAACTTTTCTGCGAAAAAGCCAGTTCCAACATTCTGTCCGATTCCAACCAAAATGCCGTTTCGAGATTGCACGAAGGAATGGTGATGTAATAATTGGTGATGTCGGTTGTGGTGAACGCATTGTTTTCGCCACCCACTTTTTGAAGGGGAGTGTCGAACGAAGGAATATGTTTTGAACCGCCAAACATAAGATGTTCAAAGAGGTGCGCAAATCCCGTTTTTTCAGGATTTTCATCACGTGAACCTACATTGTAAAGCGTGTTGACGGCAACGAACGGCGTAGTTTTATCAATGTTGACGTAGAAACGGAGTCCGTTTTTCAGTTCAAATTCTTCGAATTGTATCATTACATTATATGTGTAACTATTTTCGCTTCAAAATTATACAAAAAAGGTCGATCCTTCGGAATCGACCTTAATTTTTGAAGAAGAGAAATGCTATTCTTCTGGTTTGATAGCACCTGTTGGGCAAACGTCCTCGCAAGAACCGCAGTCAGTACAAGTGTCTGGGTTTACTTTGAAAATGTCGCCTTCTTCGATAGCACCTGCTGGGCATTCTCCTTGACAAGCGCCACATGCTATACAGTCTTCTGAAATTTTGTGAGCCATAATTTTATAATTTTTAAGTTGTTTGTAAATCTGTTTTGCAATTATACAAAAATAATCTTATTCAACGAGCGTAATAGATTTTTTTTCGGAAATTTTATCGTTGGCGATTTATACCAAACAAAAAAGAAAACGACTATCTGCAATACTGAAGAAATGAATAATTAAGATTTTTAGATATTTTTGCATCGTTAATTTTCATTACAATAACGATGGATAATTTTTGTAGAATACGAAAAATCGATGCTCATACGCACATTGGGGCGTTCGGAAGTCCGTTTAACATTAATTTTGATGCGGAACGGTTGGTTGAGCAAATGCAGACATATAACATAGAAAAAACAGTGCTTTGTGCGGCAAGCGCCTATTCCAACGATGATACGCTTGTTGCTTACAAACAACATCCCGACAAGATTGTGCCATTGATGTGGGTGAATTGTGCACAAGGTCAACCTGCGTATGATTTGCTTGAACATTACATTCGCGACGAGCATTTTGCAGGGGCAAAATTACAATCATTGTTCGACGGCTATACCGCCGATGCTCCTTGCGTTGATCCTGTTGCCGAAATATGCGAGAAATACGGAAAACCTTTGTTCATCCATTCAGGACACGAACCGTTTGCTCTTCCTTGGCAAATCGGTCTGTTGGCAGAGCGACATCCGCATTTGCCAATAGTGATGATTCACATGGGACATGCTCACGGAGTGTATGTTGAGGCGGCAATAACTATGGCAAAACGTTATGACAACATCTGGCTTGAAACATCAGGAACATCGATGAGTTGCCAAATACGAAACGCATACGAAACTGTCGGACATGAACGGGTTATGTTCGGTATCGACTCACCGTTTCATCATCCGACAGTTGAGATTCAGAAAGTGATGGCTTGTGGTGTTGATGAAAAGGGACTTGAAAATATCTTTTATAATAACGCGAAGAAATTTTTAGGATTGTAACTTGGATCCGTCACTGAAAAAATGAGGTTAAATCTCTATCTTTACGCCACAATTTAAGACTATGAGACAATTACATATAGAAACATACGGTTGCCAGATGAATATCGCTGATAGCGAGGTTGTTGCGGAAATTTTGAGGAAGGACGGCTTTGAATACACCAAAACGCTCGAGGAAGCCGATGTGATTCTACTGAATACCTGTTCCATCCGCGAACATGCCGAAAACAAGATAATTCAGCGTCTGAACGAATTGAAGAAATTGCGTGCAACCAAACCACAACTGCTGGTTGGCGTGATTGGCTGTATGGCTGAACGTCTGCAAGACCGTCTGTTCGAGAAAAAGGACTTGGTTGACATTGTTGCCGGTCCCGATTCCTATCGTTCTCTGCCAGAATTGATTGCAAAGGCGGAATTGAGCCGTCATGCAATTGATACGGAGTTGTCGCTCACCGAAACCTATTCGGGCATTTATCCCTATCGTTACGACGACAACAAGATTTCGGCGTTTGTGTCGATTATGCGCGGATGCAATAATTTCTGTTCGTATTGCATTGTGCCTTATACACGTGGCCGTGAACGGAGCCGTGATGTTGATTCTATCATAGACGAAGTAAAGACGTTGTATAACGATGGTTATAAGGAAGTTACCTTGCTTGGACAAAATGTGAATTCCTATTCGTTCGAAAAAGACGGGAAAGTGGTTTCTTTTCCGCAACTGCTTGAACGAGTGGCATGTGCCGTTCCGCAGATGAGAATACGTTTCACCACGTCGCATCCCAAAGATTTGTCAGATGATTTGCTGTATGTGATGGCGAAATACGACAATCTTGCCAAATGGATTCATTTGCCCGTGCAGAGTGGTAGCACCACCGTTTTGCAACGAATGAACCGCCGTTACACTCGTGAGTGATATTTGGACAGGGTTGCGGCAATTCGCGCCATTTTGCCCGAAGCGTCAATCACAACCGACATTATGTGCGGTTTTTCCGACGAAACCGAAGAGGAGCAGGCGGAAACAATTTCGCTTATGCGTGAAGTTGAATACGACAGCGCGTTTATGTTCAAATACTCCGAACGCGAGGGCACGGTGGCTTCCAAACGTATGCCCGACAATGTTCCCGACGATGTGAAAGTTCGTCGTTTGAACGAAATTATTGCCGTGCAGAATGAACTTTCACGAAAAAAGAATGCCGAAGATGTGGGCAAGACGTTTGAAGTCTTGGTTGACGGCGTTTCCAAAAAAGACGAGTGCGAATGGCGAGGAAGAACTTCTCAAAATAAGACCGTCGTATTTCCTGCCGACAATGTGAAACTTGGTGATTTTGTGAATGTTACAATTGTTTCGTCAAGTTCGGCAACGCTACGGGGCGAGGTTGTGAAATAACAAAGAAAATATCCCAATATGCATTTAAAACGGATAGCAATTCTCTGTGTTATGATGTGCAGTTTCACGAATGCTTTTTCGCAGCAAGTGGAATTTGGAGGATTGTATTCGAATTGTGGTTGGTTTGATGAATGGCGAAATTGTTTTGGTTATTCGCTTGCGTATCATTGGAATAAAGATATGAAAAAACGTAAAAGTTTTGTTTTTTCTCATTATATGAATTGGACAGAATTTGATGGCACGCATGGGGATGTGACAGATGGAGGAGTTTATTACACAAGAGTTCGCCCGTTTAATCAACGTTTTGCCCTTAGATATATGAAAACGTGGAATGTTTTTGAACGTCAAAATTCAGTCTTTTGGCTTGGATATAATATAGGAGGGGAATTTTTTCATTGTCATGATAAGGTTTTCAAAATAGCGTATGATTACCACCGAAATGGTTATGTATTTAGTGGTATTACCGAATATGAGACAACGTACAATTATCCTGGTTTTCTTGGCGTTGGACTCGTTTTTGAATATGAATTGAAAGAATTTGTCAACAAAAATTTGTCATTGTCATTCCGTTTCAATCCTGAATTTATTCACATGGGGCCTGTATTATGGTTTATTCCTATTCCGGGTTATTGGTTAAACTGCTTGATTTCGGTAAAATATGAGATTTCTAAACGTTCTGATAATTAGTTACATAAGTTTATTGTTATGTTCATGCTATCGAAATGAATGTAAGGAATATGTTATTCCTTATGGATTGCAATCATATTTTCCATACGAGGATGGTTCTGAAATATCTTTTGTCATAGGAGAAAAAGATACGTTAGTGTATAAGGTGATGACGTATGATTATTCTGTTGAAAAAAATAAAAACTGTCAAATGCGGAATTTAGTAAATACGGATTTGTTTTATATGGATGTAGCGGGGGTAAATGGATATACTTCCAAAGTTGTTCGAAGAGAAAATGAAGTTGACACTGTTATAGCTGTTTTGACTCTGTGTGTCAATGTTGAAGACACAAAAAATGTCTTTCAGTATTTGTTTAAAAAACAGGAATATCCTGATACACTGTTCTTATATTCCAAGGATTCTTCATCAACAGCAACGGTGATAAGAGATAAGGGCTTTGTTAATTTCAAAGGAAAAACAACCGAATATTCTCTTTGGGAATAAAAACTTGTTATGATTTGTGCCGTGTCTTTGGGAGAGACAAAAAAATCTTGTATATGTATTGTTCTCTGTAAACTTATATATCTTTACGCAGAAATTAACTAATACATTAACAAAGATGAACATATTCAAGTCTAAAACTATGAATAACATGTTATTACTATCTACAATAGCAATGTTGTTCTGTGCATGTAATAAAGAAAAAATAACAACTAAAGAAAAAGACTATGGTAAAAAACTTCCTTGCGTGTATGTTTCAAAGCATTTTTCCGTGGGTCAAGACAAAAAAGTGTTTTTTTCAAAAGGAAATCTGCAATACAATGCAACAACAGATACGTGGCGTTTTGCAGAGCAACAATACGACATTATTGGAAAAGACAACGAAAATGCCTCTTCGACCTACAATGGCTGGATAGACTTATTTGGTTGGGGAACATCAGGTTGGGACAGTGGTGCAGAAGCCTTTAAGCCATATAGCACAGATACGTGCAATTTACATTATAATCCAGGTGGTTCTGAAAAACGAGATTTTGATTTAACGGGAGAATTCGCCCAATGCGATTGGGGCATGTATAATAAAATTTCCAATGGTGGCAATCAGCAAAATATGTGGCGTACTCTAACATGTGACGAATGGGTCTATTTGTTATTAAAGCGGGCTCATAGTTCTGAATTATATTCGGCAGGAAAGGTAGGCGGAATGAACGGTGTCATCATACTACCCGACGAATGGGAACCAATAGCATCAATTCCCTTTGTATCTGACACATGTGCTTGGGATGTGAATGATTATACTTTCGCTCAATGGGCGGAAATGGAAGCGAATGGAGCCGTATTTCTTCCTGCGGCAGGCGAAAGGACATATAAAAGCGTGAATTTATCAACGTGGAACGAAGGTATTTATTGGTCTTCCACCGCTTCTACCGAAGAGAGAGCATGGCAACTTCATTTTTATGGTCTTGGTATGGTTATTTGGGATTATCCTCGTTCCATAGGCATTTCTGTTCGACTGGTAAAAAACGCAGAATAATACCATCTAACATTTGCAATTTTTCATACAACAATAAAAGGCAATAATCAAGCGAAAAAAATGTCCCGTAGGGACATACGGTTGGTAGAAAAAATATGCAAGAAAGAAAAAAGCGTGTCTTTGGGTACGCAACAAAACACCTCGTGTTCTCGTGTGGCGAACCTGACGGATCGCTAAAATGTTGGAAAACGATTCCTTCTACCAACCTTTTGCCCCTAACGGGGCAAGGAAAACAGAGTGAGTAAACAAATTCTATTTTTTTACTAAGAAATATTTTTTTTACTTTCACGTTTTTAATAGGTAGAAAATTAAAAAACAAAATATTATGGCGATGTTTGAGTGTTACTTAAATGGTTATGGAGAAATTGGATTGGTATTTGGTATTGCAATAGTTGTTTCATTTTTTCTACAAATTCCTTTGTCTTTCTATGTGTCCTTGAGTAATGATTTTTTAGAGAAAGGAAAGTTTTATAAACTCGTAAGCGGCATAATGATAGCGATATGGCTAATTGTGTGTTTAGGAAATTTTTTCCCAGTTGAATATCGCATTCATCACTTTGTGGAATATGTTTCAGCAATAATATCAATTGTCATTTCTTGTATAATCTACGGACTTGTGACGTGGTATATAATTTATAGTAAAAAATATCGCACATTATCAAAAATCTATAGAGTGATAGTGTCAGGTTTTTATTTTCTTTCATTTTTCTATTCTATTTTTTCATTTGTTATGATGTGTTAATTTCGGCTTAACAGTTCAAAAATCTTTGTAATAAGTTGAATGTCAACGGCGAATCCAGTCCCGTAGGGACATACGGTTGGTAGAAAAAAAGTGCAAGAAAGAAAAAAGCGTGCCTTTGGGTACGCAACAAAACCCCTCGTGCTCTCGTGTGGCGAACCTGACGGCTCGCTAAAATATTAGAAACCAAATCCTTCTACCAACCTTTTGCCCCTAACGGGGCATGGAAATCATAGTGAATAAAAAAGGACGGGAAGCTGTTGCTTTCGCAACTCTACCCCCCGCATTGCAAATATGCAAATTAGAGGAAAAAAGTCAAGAGCCTGGAAAGATATAGATAGAAAAAGTTCCAATGGTTGCCTTGTAGAACTACAATCCACACTCTCGCCAGAAGAACTTTTATGCAAAAATATTAATTTTTAGATATACAAAACGAAATATAATCTCAATTTTTCACTCTATAATAGAAAAGAGGAAAGCAAATAAAGGTGGTGCAATGTTTCATATGCGTAGATTAATAGGTAGATATTAACACTTATTCCCTTTTGCTTCCTCTTTTCTTATCCAAACAAGTTCTGCAAACCGCATTGCCCATTCGGTGTCGCTTAGGCTGTCGGGGTCGGCTATGTGCAGGTAGTGCGGAGAAAGAAAGGCGTGTTGTTAGGTCACAACAAAAGAATTTATATATTTGTATGTTAATTGCAATTTCCCAATGTTTAAAGATTCTTTGATAATTGATTGTTGTAAAATATGGTAAATGAGGGAAAAAATGGAGGATGGCAGTATGGCGTGGCAATTTTGCTGATTGTTATTGCTGATATTTGTTTTTTCGTATATCCCGTAGCGGGATTTGCCATCGTTGCAGTCGGGGGATATTGTTTGTACGATAAGATTAAGGACTCTGTATTCGCATTTCTTTTTTGCATTGCTTTGCCTATGTGTTTTTCTAAAATTTTTTACATCGGGCTTGTTCTATTGTTGTTGCTTTCTATTTATGCTATAAAAGTTTCTGTACGGAATCTGCATCACACCTCACAGTGTGCGTTATGCCATTCGCCGCTGACAATATTCAATACGGGAATGGGCGGAAGACTGCGTGACGACCGTCAGATATGTACTCGGTGTTTGAGCTCGTTTCCTATATATTTTGCGGCTAATATTGAAAAAAAGACCATTGACGAGGTAAGAAAGGAATACGACAGGATACAAATATTGAAAAAACAATCATGTTGTGCATTGTGCCATTCAAGTCGGTTAACGGAAAATCCTGATTCCGGAGGTGTGATTCTTGCCGATGATTATTGGATTTGCGACACGTGTGTTTCCAAGTATGGCTTTAATTCTGATATAAGTTCGAAAACACTTAGTGAGGTGAAACAGGAATGTGGTAAAATACGTATAAATATAGAAATGACAAAACAACTATGAAAAAAGAAGAATTCTCATATGACAAGGCAATGGCCGATTTGGAAAAGATTGTTCAGAAAATAGAATCTGGCGATTGCAAAATTGACGAACTCACAGCCGAAATAAAAAAAGCAGCCGAACTTATCGCATTATGCAAGAAGAAATTGCAGGACGTCGATGCTGATGTGAACAAGGCGTTTGGGGAAATTGACGGGTGAGGGAAGAATATTGAAAATCTGAAATTGTGAAATAAAAAAAGACTGCCAATTTTGACAGTCTTTTTTTTATTGTTGTAGAGACGTGCCATGGCGCGTCTCTACGGTAAATCAAAATTATTTTTGTTCAAACATCAATGTTTTTGTTGGTTGATCGCAAACTTCCGATGGACCGAAGTATTGGATAGGACCAGGATAAACGTATGATGTTGTCAATGCCCATTCGTCGCGTTTTGAAGCCAAGAATTTGAATGGAGCGCCGTCCAATTCAACCAATGCCTTACGGATAACTGGTTTCATGGCACCGTGACGTTTTTCCATATTCATCATCATTGTGATAGGAACACCTGCTGCAATCCATTGGTCAGCTGGTTTCGTCGTGTTCTTAATCAACGACATGTAACCTGATTTGCCAGATGCAATCAAGTTTGCTGCATTGAAACCAAGAGAGTAGCAGTAGTCTGCATCGAAGTTAGAAGGAGCTGCGCAACGACCTTCGTAACCGAAGAAGTGGCCAAGACCAGAGAATTTGCCAACATATTTTCCTTCTGCTTTCATTTTAGCAAGTTTTGTGCGAACCATTTCGATAAGCAATTTTTCTGTTTCAATCAA
>JAFZTG010000014.1 GCA_017618935.1 Bacteroidales bacterium
CCGTGATGCTGTTGGTAGAAACGATGTGTACATCCTCTCAATATTTTTTCAATGGCAACATTTCTATTTTCCGTTTTTTTTTGTGTTCTTTGTATAAAATTTAAAGAATATGATTCAATCAATGACGGGTTATGGCCGATTAGTGGCTGAACTCCCAGAAAAGAATGTTGTTATAGAAATTAAATCGCTGAACAGTAAGCAGTTAGATTTGAATTCCCGTGTTGCTTCTGTCTATCGTGACAGGGAATTGGAGATTCGAAACTATATTTCTTCGCAATTGGTTCGTGGAAAAGTTGACGTGATTGTGACTGCGGAATCCAAAGATGGTGCGGGAGAACGTAAAATTCAAGACGGTTTGGTGAAGTCGTATTATGAGAAATTTAATCAGTTGGCACGCGAACTTGGCGCTGACAATGTGCCGGCTCTTGAACTTGCATTGAAGATGCCTGATGTTTGGACGGTTGATAATCAGTCACTTGCAAGCGATGAGGAATGGAACATGGTGAAACAGACGCTTGAAAAAGCTACAAGTAATATTGTAATGTACCGTCGTCACGAAGGGGAGGCGCTTGACAAGGATTTGCGTCGGAATATCCAGACAATTTCCGACTTGTTGGCAAGCATAGAACCTTTTGAAAAGGCTCGTGTTGGCAAGATTCGTGAAAAAATCGAGGCTGCGTTGCAAGAATTTATAGAATCCGATAAAATTGATAAGAATCGCTTGGAACAGGAAATGATTTTTTATCTGGAAAAATTGGATATTAATGAGGAAAAAGTTCGTCTTGCACAGCATTGCAAATATTTCATCGACACGATGGACAATGAGGAATATGCTGGTAAAAAACTGAATTTCATTGCTCAGGAAATGGGTCGTGAAATCAATACGATGGGTTCGAAATCGAACGATGCCGATATGCAACGTATTGTCGTTCAGATGAAAGATAATCTTGAAAAAATCAAGGAACAAGTTCTTAACGTATTGTAATTGTATGAAAGAGAACAAGATGATAATTCTTTCGGCACCGTCGGGGTCGGGAAAGTCAACCATAATCAATTACTTGTTGCACAAAGGTTTCCCTTTGGAATTCTCGGTTTCGGCAACGACGCGAGCTCCTCGTGGCACCGAAAAAAATGGGGTGGAATACTATTTCTATTCTGTTGACGAATTCAAGGAAAAAATAAAAAACGGCGATTTTGTAGAATTTGAGGAAGTGTATGAAAATAGGTTCTACGGCACGTTGAAATCCGAATGTGAGAGAATTTGGGCGAACGGCAACGTGATAGTGTTCGATGTGGATGTTGCAGGAGGAATGCGATTGAAAAAATTGTTCGGCGACAAGGCTTTGTCACTGTTTATCCAAGCACCGTCGGTTGAAGTGCTTCGTCAGCGATTGGAAGGAAGAAAGACTGATTCGGCTGAAGAAATCGAAAAAAGAATCAGCAAGGCGGCTTACGAAATGCAGTTTGCCGATAAATTTGATGCGATTGTGGTGAACGACGAATTACAAAAAGCATGTGAAACAGCCGAGCATTTATTGCAAGATTTTTTAAATAAATAAAACTTTTATATATTTGTCAATCTAAAATCTAAAAATATGAAAAGAGTACTATTAATTCCTCTCGTTTTGTTAATCGCTTGTACAACAGCGTTTTCACAAGGTAAAATTAAAAACAATTCCTATTTTACGCTTGGTATGAATAGACCAATTTTGAAATACGGAAATCTTGTTGATTATTCATGTTCAAATAATTTGCGCCAATTCTATGCTGAAAAATATGGCTCGGATTTGAAACATTATGCTGCTGATTTGGCAGTAGGTGCTAATTTCTATATTCACCCAATCGGTTGGTTGATAGAAGGTTTCAAGGCTGGTCTTTGTATGGATTTCATTGACTTGAGCGCCGACTACTATCGTTTCCCCGATGCTACTCGTACTGCCGGTGGTGTAAAATCGGAAGATACTGAAAATTACAACGACTTGACGGTTGCTTATTCGTTGAATGTGGGCGTTGTTGCTACTATTAGCCCTGCCGACAAGTTTTACATTGACTTGAAGGCAAAAGCATGTCCTACATTTGCCGTAAATTATTTTAGAATTCCTGCATATCAAACAGCTGCTCCTGCAAATTCTCCTGCATTTGAAAGACGAAATGCCGGTTATGAATTTGGTGGCTATACGGTTGTTGACAAAAATGGCAATGAGGTTAACACCAATACTGTAGGTATTGTCAACGAGGAAGATACAGGTATCGGTCTTGGTCTTGATTATTCTTTTGGTATTGATATTCGTTATTCAAAACTTATGATTGGTTGCGAATGGGTATTGGGTAACATTAAATACTCATACGACGTTTGGAAAGACCAAAAAGTTTACAACCAACGTTTTAGAGTTAAATTAGGTTTGTCATTCGAATAATAATGATAAAAAAAGAGTCGTATGATGTAGTTCATACGGCTCTTTTTGTTTTATTGGCACAGATTTTGCTTTATAAGCATTAGAATTTAAAAGTTTAAAGTTATGAAAAAGATATTTTTATTTTTGTTAGGAGCGGTAATCGCGCTTACTTCTTGTAATTTAGGAGAAGATGGCGATGCATATTTGAATATCAATTATGGCGTTAATGGTGAAAGATCTCCAATATCTATTATTGTTTCGTACGACGATGAATTTAGAGACGGAGACGAGGTGGTGATAGTTCCACGTAAATTGTCTTGTGAATGGGATTCGACTAAGTATTATTTAGTAGAACCTGGTATATATTACGTTGATTGGCAATATCAAGCGAGAGGAAAAGATGTTGATATGTATCAATGTAAAATAGAAATCTGGATAAATGCAGGAAGAACAAAACGTAGAGACGGCGACGATGTGTATTTTCAGTTGACTTTGCATGATTATAGCACAAAGAGAGATAACGGAACGGTTGATTTTACCCATGAGGAGGTTGCTCATCAGAAATCTTATAATCTGGAAGAAAACGAAGAGGGAAAGTCATTCTTGTATGAAGATGTCGTTACCCAAGGACAGTACGTTATGAAATATGAAGTGTATAAAATAACCAAAAAGGAAAACGAATAGTTTGTTTTTATTATAATGTGTAAAGGAAATTTGCAGTTGCAGATTTCCTTTTTCTTTATTCTTTTGTATATTTGTTGAAAATAATTTCTTATGAAAAGAACACTCTTCATTCTTTTGGGAATTTCCATCATAACTCTTTTCTCTGCAAGTGTCGAGCAAAAGAATGTGCAAACGGCGGGAACCACCGTTGCCACGCGTATTTTGCCACCAAGTGGATTTTCTCGGACAAATTTTGACGAAAAATCATTCGCCTATTATTTACAAAATCTTCCGCTCAAACCGCACGGAACAAAAGTTCATTTGTTTGACAACTCAATAAAGACGTACCAAGAGGGCACTTGTGCCGTAGTTGATATGGAAATTGGAAAGACTGATTTGCAACAATGTGCCGACGCAATTATTCGTCTTCGCGCCGAATGGCTTTGGAAACAAAAACGCTACGCCGACATTCATTTCAATTTCACGAGTGGCGAACAAGTTGATTACATAAAATGGGCAGAAGGAAATAGAATCAAGGTATTGGGAAGCAAAATCAAATGGGAGAAAAAAGAAAACAGAGATTATTCGTATGCCACATTCCGTAAATATCTTGACAAAATTTTCATGTATGCGGGAACAGCCTCGCTTACACGAGAATTAGTTTCCGTTCCCATCGCGAACATTCAACCTGGCGACGTGTTCATTCATGGTGGCAATCCTGGTCACGCAATGATTGTGCTTGACGTTGTTACCAACACAAAAACAAATCAAAAAGCATTTATTCTTGCTCAAAGTTTTCTTCCTGCACAGGAAATTGAAATCGTTAAAAATCTGAAAGACAACGTAAATTCTCCGTGGTATGTTGTAAATCCTTCTGAGTTAAATATTTACACACCACAATGGACATTCACCATTCACGAATTGAAACGTTTTAAATAACCATGAAACCTATACAAATGGTTGACCTTAAAGGTCAGTATGAGAAAATAAAGACTGAAATTGACAACGGCATTCAGTCTGTTATTGACTCATCTACATTTGTAAAAAGTGGTATGGTTACCATGTTCCAACACAATTTGGAACGCTATCTTGGGGTAAAACACGTCATTCCCGTGGGCAACGGAACCGACGCTTTGCAAATTTCATTGATGGCGCTTGGCCTACAACCCGGCGACGAAGTCATTACGCCCACGTTCACGTTTATTGCGACAGCCGAAGTCGTTGCTCTGCTTGGACTTACGCTCATTGTGGTTGACGTTGACCCCAATACGTTTTGTATGTCGGTTGAAAGCGTCAAGAAAGCAATCACGCCAAAAACTAAGGCAATTGTTCCCGTCCATTTGTTTGGGCAAAATGCCGATATGGAAGCAATTTTGCAGATTGCCAAAGAACATAATCTTTACGTAGTGGAAGACGCATGTCAATCCATTGGTGCTGAATATACATTCTCAAACGGTCAGAAAGTAAAGTCTGGTTGTATGGGACATATTGGTTGCACGTCGTTTTTCCCGTCTAAAAACCTCGGTTGTTTTGGTGACGGAGGTGCTATTTTCACCAACGACGACACCCTTGCTCAGGAAATGCAATGTATTGCAAATCACGGTATGACTGTTCGCTATCACCATGACAAAATCGGTGTCAATTCCCGTCTTGACAGTATTCAGGCGGCAATTCTC
>JAFZTG010000152.1 GCA_017618935.1 Bacteroidales bacterium
ACGGTTGACGATTACGGGTTGAAGTTCCGCGCAACATTATTGAATACGCCGTCCGCAAATGAAATATACGAAAATGTCAAAAACGGCTTGCTTGACAAGTGTTCTTTTGCTTTTCGTTGCGAAGAAGACGCATACAATCAAGATACACATACAAGAACTATATTAAAAATCAAACGCGTTTACGATTTAAGCGTGGTGGATATTCCCGCTTATGACGATACGAACGTCGAAGCCCGCAGTTATTTTGACGGACGCGCGAAAGAACAAGTTGCTTCGGAGAGAGCAAAACGGGTTAAAAATTTGATTTGTAGGACATATTTTTAATTTTGGTAAAAAAGGAGTAAAACCATGAAGACATTAAAAGAAATTATGGCAAGAAAAGCCGAATTGCGTTCTATGTTAGAAAGCAATCAAGAATTAAACATTGACGAAATCGACAAAGAATTGCGCGAAATTGAAGACGCACAAAAAGCAATCGAAAAACGTCAAGCAATCGCAAAACAAATCGGTGCGGGTCAAATCGTTGTAAACGAATTTGATAAACCTGAAGTTGAAGAAAGAAGTTACGGCATTGATTCAAAAGAATATCGTTCCGCATTCTTCAAAACCCTTGCGGGTGTTGAACTTAACGACGTTGAAAAACGTGCTATGACAACAAACGCAAACAGCGCGGGTGTTGCAGTTCCGACATTAACAATGAATAAAATCTATGAAAAAATAGAAAACGATTCGGTTGTTTACGGACTTGTAACCGTTTCACATTTAAGCGGTAATGTTTCAATTCCGTTTGAAAAAACAACAGGCGACGTTCAACGCAAAGGCGAGGGACAAGACGGAACAATCGTTGACGATACAATTCAAGATTTGAAATTAGGCGCAAAGAAATATATTAAACTTGTACGCTTAACTTGCGAACTTGAAAACACCGCAATCGACGCATTAGAAGACTATGTTGTAAGAAAATTGTCTAAAAAGTTAATGCAAGCATTCGATTACGATATTATCAACGGAACAGGGTCAAACGGCGCAAAAGGTATCTTGAAAACATTAACTTTACAAGAAACCGCAGGAAGCGCATGGACTTTAGCAGATATATTGAAATTATTTTCAAGCATACCCGCTATTGCAAGAAAAGGCGCAACCCTTATGATGTCAACAAACACTTTATATAATCACATAATTGGAATTGTTGACGATAACAATAGACCGATTTTTGACGTAACACAGAATAAAGTATTAGGACGCGAAGTTGTAGAATGCGACGACGTACCTGACGGAACAATTATATTCGGTGATTTCAGCGAATACATGTTCAATTGGTCTAAAGACGCACAGATTACAAAATCCGAAGAAAGCGCGTTCGCTTCAGGTGACACAGTTTATAGAATACTTGCACTTGCAGACGGCGGACTTGTTGATTTAGGCGCAATCGTAGCGTTTGAATTAAAAAACTAACAGTCCCCGCCGATAATCAAGGCGACGAAAATTCAGGCGAAAACGGAAACGACGGCGACGCCGATTCCGTTTCCCTTGAAGATTTGCAAGCGTTAGCGGATAAGTTGGGCGTAACTTATACGACCGACGGGGACGACGCCGACACCGCAGAAACTTTGACAACAAAAATTCTTGCGGTTACGCCGACAGATTCACAATTAAACGGTTGTACGGTTGACAATTTGAAAGTTCTTGCGGAACTTTTGGAACTTGAATACACATACACAAACAAAGCCGATTTAATTGCGTTAATTAAAGCAGAATATACGGAATAGAAAAAAGGGGAGTATTTGGGATTTTCGGGGCGGATATTCCCGCCCCCCCTCTTTTTTAGTAAATAGATTAAAGGACTTAAAACATGTCGATTGAACTATCAGACATCAAAGCATATTTAAGAATAAACCATGACGTTGACGATAGTTATATCGGGGAACTTGTCGAGGTTGCAAAATCATTTATAAAAGAACAAACGGGTGTTGCATATTCCGACAATGACAAGGTATATCGACAAGGCGTTTTATTTCTTGTTGCGCATTTATACGACAATCGTTCAGCGGTTGAAGAAAAAACCGTTAATATTGTTCCCTATACTTTGGACGCAATAATAAAACATATCAGATTGCGCGGGGAACTTGAAGACAACGGGGGCGAAAATGAACAACAG
>JAFZTG010000153.1 GCA_017618935.1 Bacteroidales bacterium
ATATTCCTTTGAAACCTTTGCAGCAGCGCCCAAGAACGTGTGCATCTGGTCTTTGTCGTAACAAACGTTCATTGCAGCACCCGAAAGCACGTACGAAGGACGAATCAATACAGGGAAACCAACTTCGTCAATGAACTTGTCAATTTCATCGTAGCTTGTAAGCGCTTCCCAACGAGGTTGGTCAATGCCAAGTTGGTCGAGCATTGCGGAAAATTTGTTACGATTTTCCGCACGGTCAATTGAAACTGGCGACGTTCCCAAAATTGGCACATTCTGGCGATACAACTTCATAGCCAAGTTGTTAGGAATCTGACCACCAACCGACACAATCACACCTTTCGGAATTTCAAGGTCGATTACGTCAAGTACGCGTTCAAAGCTCAACTCGTCAAAGTACAAGCGGTCGCACATATCGTAGTCGGTAGAAACTGTTTCAGGGTTGTAGTTAATCATTATTGACTTGTAACCGAACTTGCGAGCCGTTTGAATCGCATTTACCGAACACCAGTCGAATTCCACCGAAGAACCGATTCTGTATGCTCCAGAACCAAGAACGACGATAGATTTGTCGTTTTTGTACGCATAGTTGATGCTGTGTTCCTTTTCGCCGTAAGTCATATACAAATAGTTGGTCAACTCTGGGTGTTCCGAAGCAACCGTGTTGATGCGGCGAACGGCAGGAAGAATGTTGAATTTCTTACGCACGTCGCGAACGCGAAGTTGTTCTTTTTCCATTGTGCCAGTCGGATTTTCAACATAACGGGCAATTTGGAAGTCAGAGAAACCGAGACGTTTTGCCTCAGCAAGCACGTCGGCTGGCAAATCCTCGATTTTATTGTATTTTGAAAGAACTTTCGTGTAGTCAACAATGTTTTTAAGACATTTGATGAAATATACGTCGATTTTCGTCAATTCCTCAATTCTTTCAGGAGTGTAGCCGTTTTCGAGAGCTTTTGCAATTGCAAAGATACGCATATCGGTAGGATGTGTCAATTCCTTGTCCAAGTCGTCGAATTCCAAATCGTTGTTGCCAACAAATCCGTGCATGCCTTGACCAATCATACGAAGACCTTTCTGCATAATTTCCTCGAATGATTTACCGATAGACATAATTTCGCCGACTGATTTCATTGAAGAACCGATTTCGCGGTCAACGCCAACGAACTTCGACAAGTCCCAACGAGGAATTTTTGCGATGATGTAGTCAACCGAAGGCGGAACGTAAGCCGAGTTTGGCGTGCCCATTTCGCCGATTTGGTCGAGTGTGTAGCCCAACGCCAATTTTGCGGCAACGAAAGCCAACGGATAACCCGACGCTTTTGAAGCCAAAGCCGAAGAACGGCTCAAACGAGCGTTGATTTCAATGATTCTGTAATCGTTTGTCTGTGCGTTGAATGCAAACTGAATGTTACATTCTCCCACGATTCCAATATGGCGAACAACTTGGATGGCAATCTTTTGCAACAATTCAATTTGTTCTTTTGTCAACGTGATGATTGGCGAAATCACGATACTTTCACCAGTGTGGATTCCAAGCGGGTCAACGTTTTCCATAGGAACAACCGTGAAACAGTGGTCGTTAGCATCGCGGATAACCTCAAATTCAATTTCTTTCCAGCCTTTAAGCGATTCCTCAACAAGAATTTGCTTTGAATAAGCAAGAGCATTTTCGCACAAATCAACAAATTCTTTCTCGTTTGTAGAGATACCCGAGCCAAGACCGCCAAGAGCGTATGCCGAACGAACCATGATTGGGAAACCAAGACGGTTAGCAACCTTCAACGCATCCTCAATTGATTCAACAGCTTGTGAAGCAGGCGTTTTTGCCTGAATTTCGTTTAATTTCTTCACGAACAAGTCACGGTCTTCGGTAATCATAATGGCTTCCACCGAAGTTCCAAGAACCTTTACGCCATATTTTTCAAGTACGCCCGAAAGATATAATTGCGTTCCGCAGTTCAGTGCCGTTTGTCCACCGAAAGCCAACAGGATTCCATCAGGTTTTTCCTTTTTAATGATTTCCTCCACGAAATACGGAGTAATTGGCAAGAAATACACTTTGTCGGCGATACCGTCAGAAGTCTGAATGGTAGCGATATTCGGGTTAATCAACACAGTGGAGATACCTTCTTCACGCATTGCCTTCAATGCTTGTGAACCAGAATAGTCAAACTCACCTGCTTGTCCGATTTTCAAAGCACCAGACCCCAACAACAGAACTTTTTTTAGATCTTTCATAATTATACTATTTTAACCTTTCCTAAATAAAAAAAATGCGTTAGTGAAAAAAACTAACGCATCTTATTAAATAAAAACAACAATCTTTCCTGCTTTATTTATCGGATTTGCTCCCGTTTTACAGTCTAAGAATGTTGTCATCGTGATTCTCATTTTTTATTTCGGCAAAGATAGAAAAAGGGATTTTTTCAGCAAGAAACTCAATGAGAAAGTTATTAACTTTTTAAAAAAAATTTATTCCTTGATAACTTCTCATTACCCCTCCTTTACATCATAACTTTCGCTGCTATCTCTGCAAATTGTTGTCCGATAATCGTATTGTCGTGTAGCGCTGCTGGCTCGCCATTGTCACCACCTTCGCGAATGCTCATCACGATAGGAACAGCACCTAAAAACGGCAAACCTTTTTCTTTTGCAAGTTGTTCCACGCCACCTTTCCCGAAAATGTAATATTTGTTGTCTGGCAATTCTTTTGGCGTAAACCATGCCATATTTTCTATCAAGCCCAAAATAGGAACCTCGATTTTCTCTTTTTGGAAGAAATCAATCGCTTTCACCACATCAATCACGGCAACATCCTGTGGCGTACCGACCATAATTGCCCCGGTAATGTTAATAATCTGACACAAAGTAAGTTGTATGTCGCTTGTGCCTGGAGGCATATCAATTACCAAGACGTCTAATTCTCCCCAATCAGAATCCTGTATAAACTGTTTCAACACGTTGCCCGCCATTGGGCCGCGCCACGCGAGAGCATCTTCGGGACGAACAAAAAAACCGATGGAAAGCAATTCTATTCCATATCGCACTATCGGTATAATCCATTCTTTTTCTCCTTCTTTGCGACAAAGTGGCTGCGCATCCTCCACACCGAACATTTTAGGAATGGAAGGACCGAAAATATCGGCATCAAGCAATCCCACCTTGTAGCCCTGTTTTGCCAATGCTATTGCCAAATTAGCGCTCACAGTCGATTTCCCTACACCACCTTTCCCCGATGCGACGGCAATCACTTTTTTCACCTTCGAAACGCCACCTTCGCCTTCTAAATCATTGGCTTTAATGATATCAATAAGGACATTGACATTGCCAACCTCGGGCATACCGCGTTTTATGGCATCTTGTACCGACGAGATGATGGCGCGTTCGTATTTGTCGTATTTCTGAGGCAAACCAAATTTTATGGTGACATCGTTGCCGTTGACATCAACAAGTTGTATAAATTGAACCATTGTTCCCGATTCGCCTGGAACGGGTATTTGGTTGATGATTTTTACGATTTGTTCTTTCATTGTTTTTTTATTTGTGGCAAAGATAGAAAATAATAATGGGATTTAGAAGGGTTTCCCATGATGTTTGTTGTAGAGACGATGTGCACATCGTCTCTACAATGTTCTATTATTTATTTTTGAACTTTCACAATTCTATCTTTCCCAAACAAATCTTTTCGTATTTCGCATTTTGAGAATCCAAACGATTCAAATAACTGTTTTGTTTCCTCGCCCAAAGTTTCGTTGATTTCGCAATAAACCGTACCGTTTTCTGCAAGATGTTCTGACGCAAAACGAGCAATTGCCCGATAAAACTGCAACGGATTCGTGTCTTCCACAAACAAAGCAAGATGTGGCTCATAGTGCAACACATTTTGGCGCATTTCGTTCTTTTCGGAGTGACACACGTATGGCGGGTTGCTCACGATAATGTCAAATTTGGGGAACTGCGACATAAAAGCCTCGTCTTGCATATCGCCAAGATAAAAATCTACCGAAACGTCATTTTTCAGAGCATTCGATTTCGCCGTCTGTAATGCTTGTTCCGAAACGTCAACAGCAGAAACCTTCGCATTGGAGAGGTGCTTTGCAAGCGTAATGGCAATACATCCGCTCCCTGTTCCTAAGTCAATGATTTTTGGAGTATTATTTCTGTTCTCTTGAAGTATTACATTAACTAACTCCTCTGTCTCTTGACGAGGAATGAGCACTGACGGATTTACGAAGAACTGCAAGTCGTAAAAATCCGCCTTGCCACGAATATATTGCACTGGCTCGGCAGTCGCAAGCCGTTGCAAGCATTGCTCAAAGAAATTTTTTTGTGTATCCGACAACTCGTCATCTTTGTGTAAAATCAGGTAGGTAGGGGAAAAATCCAGGTCCTCGGCAATCAATGAAAAAATTGATTGTATTTCTTTTGGCTCATAAAATGTTGCCAATTTCCGCTGAAATTCTATTTTTACATCTTGAATTGTCATACGACAAAAATACGATTCAATTGGAATATAAAGACAGAAAATGCAATTTTTCAATGACTGACGACGAGAAATATATGCAACGTTGCATCGCATTGGCGCACCAAGCGTTTGGCAACACGTATCCCAATCCTATGGTAGGTTGCGTGATTGTACACGACGGACAGATTATTGGCGAGGGCTTTCATCATAAGGCAGGAGAACCGCACGCCGAGGTGAATGCAATCCGTTCCGTAACAGACCAAAGTCTGCTTGCTGAAAGCACGTTGTACGTTTGTCTTGAGCCGTGCGCGCATTTTGGAAAAACGCCTCCTTGTGCCGATTTGATTGTTTCAAAACATATAAAACGCGTTGTCGTTGGATGCGTTGACTCGTTTAGCAAAGTTTCGGGAAAAGGAATCGAAAAGATACGAAATGCTGGAATTGATGTTACTATCAATGTCTTGGAAAAAGAATCTCGTTTTTTGAATCGGAGATTTTTTACCTACCACGAGAAAAAGCGACCATATATCATACTGAAATGGGCTCAAACGGCAGACGGATTCATTGATAAGGTCGCTTCGGAAAAGAACTCGCCGAAAGGAGTACGAATCACCGATGAGGTTTGTCAAAAATTAGTTCATCAATGGAGAGCCGAGGAACAGGCCATTTTAGTCGGTACAACAACTGCCGTAAACGACAATCCAAGTCTTACCACTCGTTTGGTTGCAGGAAAAAATCCATTGCGTGTCGTTTGGGATGTACATAATAAAATTCCAGAATATAATAACCTGAAAGACAAATCAACGCCTACGGTTATCTTTACTGCTGATTCAAAAGAATCGTGCGAAAACCGTGAATATAAAACAATTATTAATAATCTCTTGTCTGATACCTTGGAGTACCTTTATGAAAAAGGAATACAATCCGTCATTGTAGAAGGAGGAACAAAAACGCTTCAGACATTTCTTGACGCCGATATGTGGGACGAAGCACGAATTTTTACTACCAAAGAGTGTTTCACGAACGGTGTTTCTGCTCCCAAAATTTCCTTAGAAAATATATCTAAAGAGGAAACCGCAACTATCGGGAATAGCACGTTACAGATTATATATAGAGAGAGATGCGACTAATTGCATCTCTTCAACAATTATCGCATTTAGGAGGAAAAAGCAAACGATATCTATTTGATAAAAGGGTGCCTTTTCAGAATTTGATTATTGAATATAATCTATCTATAATTGATTCGTACTATCCCCTGCTCTTCTTCAACAACAAAATTCCCATTGGGGAACGATGTCTCAAACGCTTTTTGTTGAATAAGTTCCGTAGCTGTTCCGCTTACGATTTCTTTGTTTGAAGCCAGCCATATTTTGTCGGAAATTTGGAGAGCAAGTTCCAGTTCATGGGTTGACAAAAGAAAAGATTTTTTCGTCGTGTGAGCAAGCTCCTTGAGCAGTTTCATTATCTCAACTCGACTTGACAAATCCAGATGTGCCGTCGGCTCGTCCAACAATATGAAATCTGTATCTTGCACCAGCGCTTTGGCAATCAGCGTCCGTTGTTTCTCGCCGTCGCTCAGTTGCAAAAACTCCCTCATTTTGAGGTGTTCAAGCCCGACTTTGGAAATGCAATCGTTGATGAGTTCCAAATCCTTGGAATGTAACGTGCCGAACCAGCCCGTGTGAGGATAGCGTCCCAAGGCAACAATATCAAACACGGTCATATTGGGAACGTCGATGGTATCAGTAAGGACAACGCTCACGACTTTCGCCAGATTTTGAATCTCCAACGTTGAAATGGCATTCTCTTTTATAAAAACCTCACCCGACAAACTCGGCTGCATTCCCGCAATTGTCCGTATCAATGTGGATTTTCCACATCCGTTTGGCCCAAGCAGACAAACCAATTCGCCCTCGGCAATGGAAAGATTAAGATTACTTAGAATGATGCTATTCAGAGTTTTTCCTACGTATCCAACGGCAAGGTTTTCAAGTGTGACCAATATATTTTTCGTCTTGTTCATAAATTGTTTCGTCGGCTTCGGTAAATAACTAATATCACGATAGGTGCACCAAAAATGGCGGTCACCGTATTAATCGGGAGCATTGTCTGTGTTCCTGGAAGTTGCGAAATCAAATCGCAAATAAGCATAAGATTAACGCCAACCAATACTGCATTGAGAATGAGTTTTTTATGCGAGTTTGTCTTAAATAAAAATCGAGCAATGTGCGGAACTGTCATTCCCACAAACCCGATTGGTCCGGCAAATGCTGTGACAATACTTGCCAATATCGTTGAGAAAATAATAATCACGATTTTTGTTTTTCCTGTATTTACGCCTAAACTATGCGCATAATTTTCTCCCAAAAGGATTGCATCTAACGGTTTATGTATCAAAAGCGTGGCAATTGTTATCGGAATAATTACTATAATCATTAAAGTAATTTCCGTCTTATCAATGTTGGCAAGACTTCCCATTGTCCAAAGAAGGAAATTATGCACCTCGTCGGGATTTGAAAAATACTGTAACATATTGACTATGGCCGAAGTCAAACTCCCGAACATTATTCCTATAATGAGCAATGAGGCAATGTTTTTGATTTTAGGTGCTATGACAAGAATGAGCAAAATGATGATTGACGAGCCAATCAACGCCGAAATTGCC
>JAFZTG010000154.1 GCA_017618935.1 Bacteroidales bacterium
ATTGTTTGCGTAACGGGTAACAAATGTTCCGTTCGACGAATACAGCATGAGGTTCAAACGTCCCGCCTTTTCCATATTCACAACCACCTCGTTGCTTGCCGTCTGCTGCAAGAACTCGAACTGGTCAACCGACTCAATCGGAGTTCCCGTCCCGCCTTGCTGTTCTTGTTTCGCATTCTTTTGCAACGTAATCACCTTGTCGGATTTGGCGAGTGTTTTCGTCGCCCCCGAGTTAAGGTTTTTCACTTGAATCTTGTCCATTTCCACATTTGCCGAAAATGTGACCTTGTAGTTGGTCTGGGCAAACAAACTTGTCGCTCCAATCACCAAAGCTCCTACGATTGAATAAAATCTTTTCATAGTTTCGTACATTTATAATTAATATTTCTGTTTATTATCGATAGCACAAAAAAAGCGACTCCCCGCACCAATGGCGGAAAGTCGCGTAAAGACAATATCTGCAAATGAAGAAGGGTATTTTACCCCCCGCATAAATTATTGATTATTAATAAGTTACAATATCTTACATCGTTCAAAATCATCCTTTGTGGAAAAAAATATGTCTTTTATAGTTTTCAAAGATATATAATTTTTTTGAAAAACTAAACACAATAATTTGTTTGTTTGATGAAAAATTTTTATTAAACTTGCATTACAAGAGAGAGATAATTGTCTCCTTGTGTAATACGATAAAGACGTTTCAAGAAAAAGATTTATGGCTACTGTTGATGACAAAGAACTGTTAGCGTGTTTGAAAGAAAAATTTGGTTTTGATTCCTTCAAAGGGCAACAAAAGGAGGTAATCCAAAGTCTTATGGCTGGAAAAGATACGTTTGTATTGATGCCGACAGGGGGTGGAAAGTCCTTGTGCTACCAGTTGCCTGCAATTATGCTTGAAGGAACTGCCATAGTGATTTCCCCGTTGATTGCGTTGATGAAGAATCAGGTCGATGCAATGCGTGGTTTTAGCACCGACGACAGAATTGCCCACTTCTTGAACTCGTCGTTGACTCGCTCGGAAATCACCCAAGTGAAACAGGATGTCCGTTCGGGTATTACCAAATTATTATATGTAGCGCCCGAATCGCTGACAAAAGAAGACAATATTGATTTCCTACGAAGCATAAAAGTCTCTTTCTATGCGATTGACGAGGCACACTGTATTTCGGAATGGGGACACGATTTCCGTCCGGAATATAGAAAAATAAAACCTACGGTTGAAAACATAGGTCGTGCGCCTATCATTGCCCTTACGGCAACGGCAACGCCCAAGGTGCAACATGATATTCAAAAGAATCTGGGGATGTTGGACGCACAGGTGTTCAAGTCGTCGTTCCGTAGAAAAAATTTGTATTATGAAATTCGTCCTCAGGTTGATGCGACCAAACAAATTATAAAAATCATTCGTGATAATCCTGGTAAGTCGGGTATTATCTATTGTTTGAGTCGTAAAAAAGTTGAGGAACTTGCCAATACGCTGATAGTGAACGGTATAAAGGCTTTGCCGTATCATGCGGGGCTCGACGCATCCACTCGCTCCGAAAATCAGGACAAGTTCTTGAAGGAAGATGTCGATATTATTGTTGCGACAATAGCGTTCGGTATGGGAATCGACAAACCCGATGTGCGTTTTGTCATTCATTATAATATGCCTAAATCGCTTGAAGGCTATTATCAGGAAACGGGCCGTGCCGGTCGTGACGGTGGCGAGGGTCGTTGTATCGCGTTTTATAGTTACAAGGACATTCTTCGTCTTGAAAAATTTATGGAAGGCAAGCCTGTTTCAGAACAGGAAATTGGCAAGCAGTTGTTGCTTGAAACATCGTCGTATGCCGAATCAAGTTTGTGTCGTGTCCGTGTGCTGCTGAAGTATTTTGGCGAGGAAATGAACGAAGACTGTGGCAATTGCGACAACTGTCTGCATCCAAAACCACAAATTGAAGTGATGAACGATGCCGTAAAGGTTTTGAAGACGATAAAGGCCGTTCGCGAACGCTTCAAACAAGGACATATTGTGGAAATCTTGATGGGTACGAAATCTACTGAAATCAAGACTTACAAACATGATGAATTAGACGAGTTCGGCTGGGGTGAAGACCACGATGCGAAATATTGGAATGCAATCATTCGTCAGATGCTGATGACGAGATTGTTGGACAAGGAAATTGAAAATTATGGCTTGCTGAAAATCACCAAGGCCGGAAACGATTTCTTGAACAAACCTTATTCGTTCACCATCACCGAAGACCACGACTACGAGCAGACGGAAACCGATTCTGACGCTCCACAGTCGGGCGCAGCGCTGGATTCCACCTTGGCTTCCATGCTGATGCAGTTGCGAAAAGACGAGGCGAAGAAACACGACGTTCCTCCGTATGTTATTTTCCAAGAGGTTTCAATCAACGAAATGGCGACGCAGTATCCTATCACTTTGCAAGAATTGCAGAATATTTCGGGTGTGGGAGAAGGCAAGGCTCAAAAATATGGAAAACCGTTCGTTGATTTGATTGCACAATATGTCGAGGAACACGAGATAGAACGTTTCCAAGATGACATTATCGTAAAATCGGTCGGCACGAAGTCGGAAATCAAGAAACAGATTATTGCCAACATTCAGAAACATTTGCCGTTGGACATTTGTGCCGAATCGCTTGGCTATTCACTCTCGGAATTGCTGATTGAGATTGAAAAGATAGTAAATTCGGGATTCTCGTTCGTTTCAACCATCACAAAAAAATGTATTCTTGACTATTACATAAATGACGTGATGGAAGAAGAGGCAATTGAAGAATTGTACGATTATTTCTGTCACGAGGAATCGGAAAACATTCAGGACGCCTTTGATGAATGGTGCTCCGATGGTACTTATACGGAGGAAGAGGTTCGTTTGGTAAGGATCAAGTTTTTATCAGAAAAAGCTAATTAAAATACTATGAAGATTGCGGTAGATTTTGACGGTACGTTGGTAGAACATAAATATCCAGAGATAGGAGCAAAGAAATTATTTGCTTTTGAGACATTGCGCGAGTTGCAGAAACGTGGCGATTTCCTAATCCTATGGACGTATCGTTCGGGAAAATTACTTGACGAAGCTGTGGAGTTTTGTCGGAAAAACGGTGTGGAATTTTACGCCGTGAACAAAAACTATCCCGAAGAAGAGTTCGACGAAACGCAAATGAGCCGTAAAATCGATGCCGATGTGTATATTGATGACAGAAATGTGGAATTTTTGGGCGAGATCGACTGGTCGGAAATATGCAAGAAACTGAAGGTTGGCACAATGAACGAAACCGATTATGCCACCCCGAAGAAAAAATCATTTTTAGGTAGTCTTTTTGGAAAATAGCGAGCAGACAACGGATTTGTATGTGGACGTAATTTTGCCTTTGGCAGTTCCACTATATACATATCTTGTCCCTACACATTTGCATACGGCTGTTGCAATCGGCTGTCGTGTCGTGGTACAGTTGGGGACGAGAAAGATGTACACTGCCGTCGTGTATGCCATTCACAACAAGAAACCCGATACTCCCAACATCAAGGCGATAGATTCGGTACTCGACGAAGTTCCTATTGTTACCCAAACGCAGTTGCAGTTGTGGGACTGGATGGCTGATTACTATATGTGTAACCGTGGCGAGGTGATGAAAGCCGCCTTGCCGTCGGGATTGAAGTTGGAAAGTGAGGCAATTCTTTCGGTAAATTCCGAGTTTGATTGTATGCTTCTGACTGAAATAGAGCGAGATGCGTTCCTTCTGATTGAAAAAAATCAGGGAATGACCATGTTCGATTTGGCAAAAATGCTCGGAAAAAAGTCTGTAGCAACGCTTACGCAACGACTTGTGGCTCTCGACGCAATTAGCGTGGGGGAATTAATTTCAAGTCAGTATAAGCCAAAAATAAAGACGTTCGTCAGATTTGCACAATCGCCAAACAATAAAGAATTTGTAAATACGGCATTTGCCAAAGTTTCAAAGGCGGCAAAACAACAGGAATTGTTTCTGAAACTGCTTGATTTATACGCAAGACAGAAGACGAAGGACGATTTTGCCGTAGAAAAAACCGAATTGCTGAAGCAAACGACACCACAAGTGCTCTCGGAATTGCAGAAAAAAGAGATTGTGCTGTTCGAAAACAGGGTTGTTTCTCGTTTTGAAACCTATTCGCCTATAAAAGGTTTGGCACAATTGAGTGACAAACAGACGATTGCGTTACAAGAAATACAATCAACCTTTGAGACAAGACAAACGTGTCTGCTTCATGGTGTAACGTCGAGTGGAAAAACCGAGGTATATATCCACCTGATTCAGAAAATGCTTGATGCAAAGAAACAAGTGTTGTACTTGCTTCCCGAAATTGCGCTTACCTCACAGATAATCAATAGATTGCGTAATGTATTCGGAAATCAGGTCGGTGTGTATCATTCTCGCTTTTCCGACAATGAACGTATTGAGGTATGGAACAATTTGTTGGCAAATTCCGATAATTCATACAAGATAATTCTCGGTGTCCGTTCGTCTATCTTTTTGCCATTCAATGACTTAGGTTTGGTTATCGTAGATGAGGAACACGAAACCTCGTTCAAACAATATGACCCGTCGCCACGCTACAATGCACGCGATATGGCGTATATCCTGGCACAAAAGCATAATGCCAAGTTGCTTTTGGGAACTGCCACGCCAAGTATGGAAACGTATTTCAACGTGTTGTCGAAACGTATCGGTTTGGTGGAACTCACGCAACGCCATACGACGGCTCCGTTGCCCATTATTCACTTGATTGACTTGCGTACCGAACGAAAACACCTACGAATGCAGGATGACGTGTTTAGTAAGACGTTGCTGGAGAAAATAAAAGAGAATCTTGACGAAAAGCGACAGATTATTCTGTTTCAGAATCGTCGCGGCTTTTCGCCCTATATGGAATGTCCCGATTGCGGGCATGTGCCACAGTGTGTCAACTGTGACGTTAGTCTCACGTATCATAAGTTCTCGAATATGCTGGTTTGCCACCATTGCGGCTTTGCCATGCGCTATTCGGCAGAGTGTCCCGAATGTCACGGGAAAAACGTGCGTCTTGTCGGTTTTGGAACGGAGAAGATAGAAGACACGTTGAAGCAGATATTTCCGAATACCAAGGTTGCCCGAATGGACTTGGATACTACGAGAGGAAAGAATGCCTACACGGAATTGATTGATAAGTTTGAACAGCGAGAAATAGACATTCTCGTCGGTACACAAATGATTACCAAGGGGTTAGATTTTGAAAACGTGGGAATGGTCGGTATTTTAAGTGCCGATGGAATGTTGAGCTTTCCCGACTTCAGAGCTTTTGAGCGTGCCTATCAGTTGATGGTGCAAGTGGCAGGACGAGCAGGTCGGAGCGAAACGCAAGGACACGTGTATATTCAGACGTATCAGCCAGAGCATCCTATCTTGAAATACGTTCAAAACAACGATTATCAGGCGTTATTGGACTCACAGATGGTGGAACGGAGCAAATTCTGGTATCCGCCGTTTACGAGAATGATCAAATTGACCGTGAAGCATCGTGACAAGGATAAAGCCGAATATGCGGCAAAAATCATTGCCGACGATTTTCGTAAAATTCAAGGAATTATGGTGCTTGGTCCTACCTATCCGCCAATTCCCCGATTGCAAACCTTGTATATGCAAGATATTGTACTGAAAGTTCCTCGCAATATGGCTTTTGCAGCTGTACGCAACGAGGTGCGTAAGTATATGAATGCCATAACGTCTATGGAAGAATATAAAACGACGACATTTTTGATAAATGTTGATCCGTATTAAAGAAAGCTTCAAAAAAAAGAGCCACATCACTGTGGCTCTTCAAATCAAAATATTTGTATCAATTACAACAAACTGATGCTTCGTTTTACGAATTCCTCAAGGTCTTCTCCTTTCAGCATGTTGTTGGAAATCAACGCCAAATCAATCAATTGTTTTACCGTCTTGTTCGATTTGCCGTATTCTGTCAAGGCATTTTTCTTTTGGTCTTCCAATTCGCCAATTTTCTTGTTGACAGATTCTAACTGTTCTTTGTCGGCTGCCGGAATTTCCTCGTCTTTCTTGCCTTTTTGCGCCTCCTCAAGTTTCTGCTTTTCATCTTTCAACGGTTTCAAGTCGTTGTTGATTTTTTCAAGATTTTCCTTTGTGGTAGCAGTCTTGTCAGCATTGATTTTGGTAATCAACGGATGGTTTGCGTTCACAATCAGATTGTAGGAATCAGGAATTTGGTTGTAGAAACTCATGCCTGGGTTCATTTGTGCCATATCCTTCATACGACGCATATATTCCGATTGTGTGACAATTATCGGGGCTTCGTCGGCAGAAAGGTTTTCGAACTGAACCATGAAATCTTTCGATGCTTGCGACGAGAACACAACTGACAAATCGTCTTTTTCCTCTTTCGTCAGTTTTGATTCCTGCAAATCCTCTTTTTTGATAAGGTTTTCAATAATGTCGGCATCAACACGGGTGAACGAAACTTTCTCGAATTTTTGTTCCAACTGGCTAATCAAATGGGAATCCAAATGGCCGTCCATCAACAACACATCGTAGCCTTTGTTCTTTGCTTTTTGAATGTAACTGTATTGTTTTTCGGGATCGTTGGCATACAAATAGATAAGTGTACCGTTCTTGTCGGTTTGATTGTCTTTTATCAACGTCTTGTATTCTTCGTAAGTGAAGAATTTGCCGTCAATGTTTTTGAATAGTGCGAAGTCCTTTGCTCTTTCGTAAAACTTCTCTTCGCTCAACATTCCGTATGTAATGAACAACTTCAAATCATCCCATTTTTTCTCAAATTCCTCACGGTTGTTTTTGAAAATGTCTTGCAAACGGTCGGCAACCTTTTTCGTGATGTGATTTGAAATCTGTTTCACATTTCTATCGCTTTGCAAGTAGCTACGTGACACGTTCAGCGGAATATCCGGCGAGTCAAGCACACCATGCAAC
>JAFZTG010000155.1 GCA_017618935.1 Bacteroidales bacterium
AATATAGTTTTGCGCTAAACGTAAAAACTTGCAATAATCATCGTTAATCCATTTTGAATTACGTTCTTGTAAAGCCATAACTCCCCCTGGCTCTTTTTTATAAGATTTCATCAACTCAGTTATCCACTCGCCTTTATTGCTGCTTTCTCCACTATACGGTGGATTTCCAATCATTACCATCACAGGCGTATCGCGTTTGATGTAGCTGGCCTCGTTGCTTTCGTTGCTAATGGCTGCTGAGAAGAGTGTTCCTGTGTCAGCGTTATATTCCTCAAGGCTGTTTGTTAGATATACTCGGAAACGCTTGTCGCTTTGCTTTGTAAATCCTGTTTCTTGAAGTACCATGCTGAGTTTGAGATGTGCAATGGTGTAAGATGCCATCATTAGCTCGAAGCCATTTAAGCGAGGAATAAGATGCTGTTCTACATAACTATTCCATGCTCCCCATTGACCTTCCATGTTGGCGTGAATTTGGCGAATAACTGTAGCGAGAAAAGTGCCTGTGCCAGTTGCCGGGTCAAGAATCTGTACCCGGTGCATGCGTTTATTTAGTGTTTTGGAGTCGCCTTTCTTGCCAGTATATTGGTCATTAACAACTTCATGCTCAATCATCGAGTTGTCAGCAAGCCCCATTGGTAGATTGAACTCGTGTTTTAAAATCTCATCAACTGCACGAACAATGAAATCAACCACTGGTTGAGGAGTATAATAAACCCCACGACTTTTCTTCAGTTTCTGGTCATATTGCCCAAGAAAGTCTTCGTAAAAGTGCATCAACGGATCAGTCTGTTGGGTGGATTTTTTAAAACCCTTCATCACTTTAGGCATATCGGTCACGCGAAATGCTTCAATCAAATCATCTACAATCCACGCAATTTTGTTATCAATATCATAACCAGCAATGCTATTATAACCACCAAATCAAAAAATCCACTTTTACAAATTAAAAAGTACAATTTTGACAATTTTTTGTTGAAATAAAAAGGTGGATTACCGTCACGGTTCCACCTCACACAAAATCAAGTATAAAATAAAATGTATGGTTACTATAATAATTTTACGTTTTTGTTCCGTCTTTGCTGATTAACTTTCGTTACTTTCTTGTATTTCTCTATTGTTCTATAACGTGTTGATTTTTTAACTTTAGTTTCCACGACTGTGTATGAATCCTGTGGTACTGGTTCCGGGTCACCGCCGAAACAAATACATCCGAGCAATATGATAGTTGATAATGTCATAAGTCAATTATTTGAGGTTGTATATACACTGTCTATTATAATGCTCTCCCAAGAAAGCATTTTGTAGTAGTTAGGCGTTTTGCCGCATGGGAGATATACCAAACTACCGTCTTGCTTTATTAACGTATCTCCTACTTGCAATGTTTCCCTGTTAATATACACGAAAGCGGTATTCATAAACTCGTAATACAAAACGTAAATTGAGTTTTTGGGAATTGCCTTCGTCGTTGTCTTGTTGAACAAATCATAACCCTTGGTTGAGAAAAAATAGTAATTTGAAGCAACTGGTTGAATGCGTTGAGAAAAACACTCAAGCGACAACATTAAAACACCAATTAAAAACATTATTTTTTTCATATAAATAGTATTAAAACGAAACACACTTTTTTTCTAATTTATAGTATTCAACGCTCAAAGCGTTTCTCAAATGGACGTATCTTTCAATATCGCAACTCTTTGAGGCGTCGCTGGTATCTATGGCCATATCTTCATATTTATTGAAATCAACTCTAAGAGATTTGTTATTTCTCTCACATCTTTTACAACAGAACCTATATGGACTTGTGAAATCACCGTATGTCAATTTTCTGCCACATACAGGGCATTCAATTCTTTCATTCTTTTCAACTTTCTTTTCTTGTTTCTTCTTTAAGACATTCTTTTTTCGTTCAGAGACAGTTTTGTTCAATGGAACCTTTTCATCGTCAACAAGAGGAGTTTTCGCGATTTTTGAAGTTTTTTTTATTATAACAGAAGTAACATTGCCTTTCATAACAAAACCTATACGGGCATTCTTCTTTTCTGTTTTTTTATGCTCGCCAGCAACGTCAGAACCTTTTTCTTTCATTAATTCTTTCGATCTCGCCCATGCTTTGTTCAATTTCTCGTAAAGCTTATTTCTCCTATATTCACAGCACTTGTCGAATTTTGTCTTCATAGGTTCTGGCAACAGCAACCTATATTCTTGCTTAAGTTTGAATTTCCCTGAAAAGCACGTAAGAGGCAATGAATCTATAACGTCTAAGAAATCATTATTGCCAATCTTCTTATAATAGGTTTTAATCCGCCATTTCCGTGTTTTATAAAGGTGTTCTTCTTTGGATAGATTGCTATCGTTCCTTAGCTTACGTGTCTTCAACATAGACCTGCATCTATCAGCATACTTTTTTTTCTTGGAATCACGCCATTTATAAAATAAGGCCTTACCTTCGTCATCAAGGTAGTCAAGATGGGTTTCATTAAGTTTCAATGATTCCGTAAAAAGTTCCTCAGGCAAACGTTCAAGAACATCGGCATATTCAGTTTGACCAATACGCCTCGCGTAATTAACGCGTATCCGCTTAGCAGTTGCTGCTTTGCAATTAGAAAATGATTTTAATTTCATGGCAAAAAGTGATTGTTACTCGTCAAAATCCCAATATCCAGTAAGAACGACCACACATGCATCTTCACTATGCACGAAGTCACGGAACGTGGTACCGACAGGACATTGTTTCAGTGTAAAAAACAAACTTGCATACTTTTGTGGCACATAGTAATATGACGTGTCTGCTGTTGTATATACTCCGTTGACAAAATTTCGTGTTATATACATCGTCTCAACACTGTCCATTAGCACGTTGCAATATACAAGTGAAAACTTCGGTACGGCTTTTTTGAGCGGTTTTTCTGCATCTGAAAGATATACAGTGCTTTTTATCGTTGGTTTCAAAACATTCGTATTGTTTTGTGCATTGCACAACAACGACGCAAATATGAATGTGATGAGTATAATGACATTTTTCATCGTTCTTCCTCCTCTATTTTAATCCATCTCTCCTTGTTTGGCAGTGCGTAATCATCACTTTGCACGGCAATTACATTTCCTAATTGTCGGCAGAATGCATCGAATGTAGTTCCGACGGGGCATTTTTGTAACGTGAGCCACATTTTGCCATAGATGTCGAGTGTGTCGTGTACCCATACGGAATCATAGACGAAAACTTTCCAAGTTTGTACATCCAACTTTGCCGACGTATCACCTGCTATTATTGAAGGTGTGTTTTGCCATCTTGTCACATAGGTAGTGTTATTTATTGTAACCGTGTCGCTCGTGACATAATACTCTCTGTAACGACCATGGGCATATACATTGTTTGGAATCTCTTTTGATATTGTTATCAACGTGTCGCTGTACAAGAAACGTCGTGTAGAATCCAAGTGAAGGTAACGCCCCAACAGGATGTCGCAAATGACGACAGAACCTTTCGGAATCGCCTGTGAAATTTGTTTCTTGCCATCGGAAACATAATAGATTGACTGCATTTTTGGTGCCACCGTCGATTGTGCAAACATATTGTTAGCACATAGGATAGCTACGCTTAATAAGAATAAAAACCTTTTCATATACCATTTATTTTATTTGTTAATAATTTCTCTTAAAAAGGAGGGGAGTAGGGAATTTGTTTCCCGCACCCCTCTGTTCTCTCAGAAACTCCACAAAATCATCAAGAACAGGTAATGACCCAGCCACATTTGACCGCCTTGCGGTCGTGGCTCTGTTAGCACATTTTTTTCGACCGTCTTCATCTCCCATTTCGCTTCATATCATACGTCATCACCCAAGACACACTTCAATAATTAAAAATGATGAAAGCATGACATTACGCTATATGTTCAAATCGGACAAGTCCACTTCCACATTCCACTTCCACAATCACATCATGACTAGGAAAATTAGTACCAGAAAAACTGGTTGATTTGATTCTATGTTTCTTCTGTTATTGTTCTTCTTTTTTGACTTCGGAACCTTCGCAAAAATCTCTACACGTACCGTTCACGTTGATTTTCTTGCACATCAGCGAATGGTCGTAGTCATATTCTATATGATTAGGAACATCAAAAAGTTTCTTGCTTTTAAGATGAACACTGCAAAAACGGTCAGTTCTGCCGAATCGTTCAACCACGATGCAGTTACTACAATTGCAACAGTAAACCATTTTACCACCAGATGATTGTCTTGGTCTTTGTGGTTCTTGTTCAACATCGGATTCTCCACGTTGCTGATTCTTATACTCTCGTTTAAGTTTCTTTAACTGTTCTCTGTAATTTTGTTCCATATCAATTTTATTTTAATACACAATCACTATTTCATCGCCTTCGTTAATATCTTCAAACGTAATTGTACCGTTTGCAGGCGTATTAAGACTATAATTGTCGCGATTCAACGCACCGTTGATGAACACTAAAGCTCTTTCAGGAATAATATCCGTTGTGAATGTCACGTATCCATACGATTCTTGAACGGCCGTAACCGTTTTTGTGATACATTCCGAATAGAGCGTATCCTTGCCGGGAATGTCGTTTTCCCTGTCTTTTCTACTTAGATTCTTCATCGCCTTGATTTTTTTGTGTTGGAATAAACGGAACCTCACCTTTCTCATCTTCGGCAAGATTTTTAATGATGTAGGAAATGGCTGTGAGAATCGCGGTGGTTGCCGTCAGTTTCCAGTCAATTTCTCCGTCTTGGATTCCTGAATAAAGAACCGTCAAGACTGCTGTAATGATTGAAATGAACAATCCTTTCAAAAAATCTCTTGTGTTAAGAGAAAATAGTTTACTTCGTGCCATATCTTAAAAAATTATGATTTTACCTCCGTTAATTGACTCAGTGACTGAGATAGTACACTGATTAACACTATCGTGATGAATGTCGGCAAGAACCACGTCGCCGTTTGAGTCCACAACTTGTACAAGCGGATAATACCCAAGATTATGCGTAACGACCTTGCTAAAATTGTCGTCTTCAACACTCTGGTTCTGTGCTTTGACCGGTATGTCAACCTCATGGTTGGTTATTTGGAGAGCGTTTCCGTTTACCTTGACGTTCGTAACCAAATTCTCGTATCCCGGAATAGGCGACAAAACGGTGCCTTCTACCTGTGGAAAGTTTGGTGATTGTAATTCCGTTGCCATATTATTCAAGTATTAAGTTTGTTTCTTCCAATGCTTTGAACACGTGCCAAAATCCCGAGTCAAAATCGGCATCGGGTTGTTTGCAACCAATCTGAAGACTGAGCGTGCCTGGTTTCAAATTCTTTGTCAATAGGCAAAGATTAAGTTTGGTGGAATCGTCACCGTCAACCGTGCAATTCTTCTGTTTCTGTGCGGAATACTCACAAATGAAGTCATTGCGAAAACGGTCGGTGAAGCGGAACTGAAACGCCTGATTCGTCGTTGCGAAATCCACATAGGTCTCGCTGTCTTCCTTGAGGCGGATTTGCACTTTCACGTCGCTTGGACGGATTATCTTACCTTGTACATTGTCGAACTGTATCATAGTTTGAAATTTTATTTGTTGGTCATAAACTTCAATAAATCACTAACAACGATTCCATAAATATCTTCTTTGCTCACTCCCAAATTGCGTCGGCACCAAAAATGCAAAAACGTATCAGTCGGGAGCGTACCGATGTTTTTTCGTTCCATACGGATTCTTTGCGTCAAGGCAACCTCTTCCAACGAAATCAGGTTCTTGTACGTGGGCGTGTCATTCGCTTGTCGTTTTGCCCAGTCATAATGTTCCTTGAACATATATCCATAGTCGCTGCCTCCAAGAAAACCAGAACATAGTATTTCGTCATACACTGGAGCATTAAGAGCATGTTTCGTATATTCATCGTCGATCAAAATCTTTCTCATTTTCTCGCACACAAATGCATCATCAGGAATGGTGAATCCTGGCATAACGCATGTGTCGAAATCTATGTGCAGGAACGGTTCGGTTTGTTGGGCATACACGTAGAGTTTCGACATATTCCAATACCTTGCATCAGGATTGCCGAAGTCGGAAACCACATACGAATCGTAGCCATTGCCAAAAAATGCCAGGTTCTCTTTGTCAACCCAAAGCTCCGTGGGATAATCCGTGTAGTGCTTTACCGACAACAACGACAGCCGTGCCATCTTCAAGAGAAAATCCGAAGGTTTTCCACCATGATATGAATACACTATCTTCATTCCATTTCCCTCCTATAACAGAAAATTGTTCCCCAAATGAGGATTTTCGGCAAAACCTTTCCTTCGTGGTCTTCAAGGTATGTGGCAGGAAATGATGTCGTGTCAACCTCTATTACGATTTGCGTTCCACCTTTCAATGCGTATGCGTCATTTGTTGGAAGAGAAAGTGAAACACCCGAGTACGCCATGTACACCGTTTGCGTATTAGTGCTCTCTTTTTCTCCAGAAAGCAATTCACCATTCGTTGACCATTGTCCCCATGCGGTCGTTTTTAGATTTAGATTAGCCGTATATGAACTGAATATACTGTTGTAGCCATTGACATACGAGCAATACTTTAAGCAACCTATACTTTCTCCTGTCTGAACATAGCCAATGTAACCTTCAGGAATATCAATTACAATTTTGTTGCCGGCAGTTCCTATGTCAAGAACTTTCAGTATATTGATACGCAGACAATCCTCTCCATTGTCGGCCAAATCACTCGGTTTTATTTCTATGTTCACGCCCTTGTCGTTCTTTTGCAACGACACGCCGTTCACGTTCACGTCTTCAATTGCATCGGCAAAAGCGTTATTCACGTTGGTCTGCAACTCGGTCAATGTGTCGCTCAATTCCTCGATTTTGTTTTGAGGAATCATTTCGTTCTTATGCACAAACGAGTCGAACACGTCGCTGAACTGCTGCGCCGTTGGTTTTGCACCACGTTTGAACCAATTCTTCAATGTCTCTAATGTTTGAATAGCCATAAATCGTCGTTTTAATGGTTGTTAAATAACTTTTATGATGTATGCCAACACGTAGTATGGTGGCAAAATGCTGAATGCTTGACCAGAACCATTTGATTTCGTAGTAAGATCATTTATTGGGTAAGAGTTATCGAAACCATAATTGACCACAATATTTTGTTTTCCATTATTAACGCTATGTGTCTTATCAGCTCGAAGATCAAAATTATGTGTATGGCTTGGCATTTCATCTGTTGTCAGCGTTTTTGTTTTGCTACCACCCTTGTTGCCTATTGCATGGAACGGGGTTTCCGTGCTTTTGCCAACGATGAATCTACCCCGCAAATCGGGTAAAGTCCATTCGTTAGATTCTCCTTGATTTAATGTCGTTCCGTCGCACAAATGATAACCTTGTGGAACATTTTCATCAGAACCGCTCCACATTATTATTGCACCTTTTGGCATAAAATGGTTCGCAATGGTCTCGCCTTCGCTTTCCCTTCCTGTTAAATCTACCACGCTCGAAACGGGGTAAGAAGTGGTTCCTGATTGGCGTTGCACAATCTTTCTGGTTCTTGCAGCGGTGTATTGACGACCTTGTGCGGTAATGTTTTCGCTTTCCTCTTTAATATGGTAATAAGAACCATCTACACCATATTGCAACGGATATAATTCACCACCCAACACTATCAATCCGTTCTTTGAGTTGGTTGCACGTTTCAGTAAAACGTTTTGTCCAAACGCCGAAGCCAACTGCGACACAAATTCGATTTGGTTCTGCATAAAGTCGAACGTGTCGGCGGAAATGGGGTACTTGCCCTCGTAACTTTCATTTAAGAAATTCTGTTTGTTCATATCTCTATTCTTTTATTCATTAACTACATATTGTGCCGTTTTGCTTGCCAAACGATATTGGTTCACCAACGCAACCATTTGCAGGTATTTGTCGTTTTGTGGCTCTATACCTATGCCATTCGGGTATTTTACCACAAAATCCTCAACCTCTTCGTTGATTGCCGACTCGGTATATACCATGGTGTATTCCTCAACTACCGGGATTACGTTGGTGTAGGTTTCGCCTTCCTCGTAAGTAATGAGCCACACGCCTGTAATGTGGTTGCTGTCAACTATCACAAATCGGGTTTCGTTTGCCTGTATTCCAAAAGAATCGTTTAGAATACCTTTCAGATAACACACCTGTGGCGTATGGTTCATACGCACGTTGCAACGGTTCTGGAAGTTGAACAATCCAGCCTGCAACGAGTCGAACGCCTTGCACGCCGATTTGAGCATTGCAAAAACAATAGGTTTCCGCAACACCGTGGGCAAAAGCAGCAACGCCATCCGTTTGAAGTCAACATTATATATTTGCATACACCGTATATGTTATGTTTGAATTATCCTTGTCGAACGCATAGTAGCCACTATACGATATTTCCTTTGCGTCAATCCTGGTGTATTCGCTTGCACCTGGAATTTTTGAGTACGCACCACCGAGTTCAGGAATCACCACGCCCTCAATCTTCTGCAATTTGTCAATCAGTTCCATGTTGCGGTACTCACCGTTGAATGGAAGATTCTCAATGTAATCCTTTATCGCATCCTCGACTGGTTTTCCTCCGGCAATGAGCGAAGTACCGTCGCCGCTCAATATCTGCGGATTGTAGTACACCTGAAGGTCAAGTTTGAATGCAACCGCCGCCTCGTTTCTGATGTCAATCCTCACGCCGGCATCCTTCACCTCGTTCACATACGCCTCAAGCGCGTTCTTTTCCGTGGTGCTGAGTGGAGAGCGTGTTCCACTGTTGTCTTTGGCCACCTTTATGTAGAGAATGCCGTCGCGTTCCTCAGCCGAAGCGTACTTCACTATCTGTCGTTCCGCAATGGTTTCGTCGGTGAGGCCGCTGTCGTCGTAACGGTCGGTGTCGGTAATGAGTGCCTGACCATAACGGAATGCACGCACTTTGTTCACATACCAACGCAACGAGTGCGGTTTCATCTCGTCGATATAGGTTGTAACCTCGGATTTATGCGTGTCGAACAATTTTTCCATAGCCCAAGCGCAGAACGCAAACACATAGAACAATATGCTCTCGATACTCACCTTCGAAAATTGCTCGTCGAACGACTTGCTTGTGTCCAAGCCGTATTTTTCAATCACTGCGGCGTCGCTTTTAAATTCCGCCGTCATTTCATCTTTTATGTCTTTAACTGTACGTGCCATATATCTTACATTTTAACTGACTATAAAATCAAACTCAATACCCCAGAACTCAACGCCTTCGCCGCTGATTGTCTCGTTGAACTGCGTTGCGGTGATTGCCGTTGCCGGAAAGATTTCGTTTACTGCATACTGCTGCACAATCTTTTTCTCCGTCACGTCTGGCAGTTCCAGCGACTGTCCGTTGCTCAACACGTCGGTCATGCTCAAGCCGTTCAGCATTGCCATGTTGAACGCCGATTCCGCATTGCCACATTCCTGAAGGGCTATGTCGAATAGAGATTGTCCGTTTTTTACAGTCGTATTCATTTGTAATCAGCTTCTATTGTTATATTTCCGTTTCTCCTGTTGATTTTAGCCGTGCGAACTTCCATGTTGTCGCGTGAAAGATTCACACGGATTGCGTGTTCCCATTGTGCTATGTCGTTGTCGTTGGTCATGTCGTTGATGCCTACACCGAGCATAGGGTTTTCTTTGAACTCGCCTGTGTGCGAAACCAATATCAAGGCCTCGTTTTGGTAAATGGTCTCGCCAACAACCATTCCCTCCACTATCAAGCCAAGGGAATTGCGTTTTGGCCGCACATTTACATCGTATGTCGTACTATCTAAACAAATGCCTTTCATATCAGTGTTTTATTTTAGTGTCTTCCATATTGGAAAAATTTTCTTTGTCGGTTATAGTCGCCAAAGACGCAATAATGTTTGTTTTATACGCAGCACCTCCATCTTGGGCAACAACTGCCGAATTTCTAAGTGCGTCCATTATTCCGTCAATTCTATTTGACATTTTATTCAGTTGTGTTTTCAGTTCCTGAATCTTTACCAAACCACCCAACGTGCCGCCGTTGATTGTTATGCTATCGACTTCGGAAAATGCCACAACAATCAGCTGTGTTTTGTCGCCATATAGGTCGGAAACCATAACCTTTGAGCCAACTTTCGGTTTGATACGGAGTTTGTTTGCGTTGGAGTCGGCAATGGCACCTGTGCGTACATCGGTGAGTGTGAGCCCGTCAACCTGCACGTCGCACACATCGTCGGAAGCCGAAACCACGTCAGCCACAAAGAACATTCCCAGCGAACGTCCGCCTTCGCCTGCCATTTGCTGAATCAATTCCTTTATCTCCCTATCCTTCGACATAGCTATATCCGTTTACCTAATTGCACAATCCGTTTTCCGCCGCCGCTACCAAACTCAACCGTAACTGCCACCACATAGTACGTTCCTTCCTTATATTCATAGTCGGCATCTTTTATGGTAGCCTTGTAGCCGGCATCGCAGTACGGAAACAGCCAACCTGTCACGCTTCCCTCGTAGCCGTCGTAGCAGTACGATTCGTATTCGTTCTTTGCCAATAGTTTGAGACTTGCCACATCGGCGGTGCCACCACGTTTTTTCTTCACGGTTCCGCCGGTGTCGCCGTATTCCACCGTTTTCTTGTGGCCTTTGGCATCGGTGTATTCAATTTTGACCAAGGTTTTGCGGTCGTCTTTCTTCACATATTTCAAATCGTTGCCGTCGCGGTCGATGTTCTTCTGGAAGTCGTAAACCACCGAACCGAATATCTCGGAATACTGCGGATGCACATGCAGCACATTGTCTTTCATATACACGTTTGGCTTAGCCTCATCCTGAATCTTTTTCAACACGTCGAACGCCGTTGCGTTGCTGAACACGAACTTGTCGTAGCTGAAGGAATAATTGCATTCGACTTTTATGGCGATGCCTTTTTGTTTCCTGACTTCGTTGGCACACATCTGCAACAATGTTTTGACCGACGGCGACTGTATTTCCTGGTCTTTCATCGGAACACGGAATAGAAACAACGCATCTTCACATTCAAGTGTAAGACTGCCACCATCTGTTTTAATGGTTCTCAAATAGCCGTCGAACTCCTTTTGAAGTTTTTCTCCGTAACCTAATGAAATGCTCACCACATCGCCTTTGGCAAGTTTTCTCTCTACCTCAATTGCCTTATTCATCACCGTAGCCGGCAACACAATTTCGGCAGTGTCGGCAAGGTTCTCAACCGAGCGTACAATCTTAACGCTCTCGACCATTGCGAGTTTGTACTTGCCTATCGATATGTCCCACGTAAGTCGTTTCATTTCGGTTCAGTTAAAATTGGATAGTCTTCGTCGCTGTATCCCTTGATTGTGAACTGGTAGTTTCCTTCGCCCTTGGTGAACGGAAAATCGAAGCTCTCAATTGCAAGGTAGTTTATGTTGTATGTGTCGTTCAGGAACGGACAGATGATGCTCACTGCCTCGTCGGATTCGCATATTGCACGTATGTTCTTCAGTTCCTCGTTGTCGGGTTGGTCGAGCAGCACGCCGGTGATTGTAACCTCGAAATCGTCGCGGCTCCACAGTTCCTTAATGCTTCCGTGGTTGTGCGACTTTGCCACGTAACGACGTACAATGTTGTTTTTGCCGCTCACGCTCACCAACGGGTCAACAGGTATCCGCCACGTTGTGCCGGTGGAATTTGCCACCAAGGTGATGGGACACACGAACTGCGAGAACGGAACATCGGCACCGCCTTTCTCAAACTCGAAGTCTTCGGGTTCCGCCACCGTTGTTTCCTGTTGGAACGGCACGATAGGTTGGAACACATTGTAGCCGAATGCGAACTGGTGAGTTTGGGTAATATGTTTGTTATTGTTTGCCATACTTCTAACTCATTTGTGCCGAATACAATACACGCAAAAGCATTTCGCGGAATTGCTTTTCTATGTCCTGCGAATTTTCCTTCACGCCACCGTTGAATATCATATTGTCGAAAAATTTGCCCATTTGGATGTTCACCACCGTGTTGCGGGTTCCGCCAGTTGCAACGGCACTGGTTTTGGAACTCAGTTCCTTATTCAAATTTGCTTTTTCCGAACCTGCATTAACAGTGTTTTGCAGGTTTGTCATATTAGTTCCTGTGGTTGTGGTTTTCTTTTCTTCTGTTTTTGTGATTGTCTCCTTTTTTACGGGTTTGCCTGTAATCAATTCTTTGACCTTTCGATAAACCCATTCAAAGACATCCCAAATAGGACGAATTACATTCAGGAACAAATCACTCAATAGCGAGAAAACACCAGAAACGATTTCAAACAAACCGCCTATTATACTTGTCAATCCACTAAAAACGTCTTTTAATAATTCAGAGTTTTGAAAAAACTCTACTACACTGCCCACCACGTTCCAAATGCAATCAAACATATTTTGTAAAGCCGGTAAAATCGTGGTAGTAAACAAATCGCTTATGTCGCTAAACCATGAATGTAAAGTTCCTGTCCCATCGGTTATTTTTTTGAGAATATCCAAGGCAGGAGAAAACATTTTTTGAAGAATGGGTACCAACCAATTTATTTTTTCTACTATCCAATTCACGGCTTTTGTCAAAGGTTGAATAAAAGTGTCAAGAATTGGAATCAGACTGTCAGCCATTCCCATAAACAAATCGAACAAAGGCAATGCGGCAATCTTTGTTTTTTCAATGAATTGTCCCAAACGTTCCTGCATATCGCCAAAACTATTCGATGCCTGTTTCAGTCTTCCTGCATCTGTTTGAGCCAGTGCTTCGTTTACACCGCCTACAGATTCCGAAACCACTTCGGCCAAAGTAGCTGCACGTTGTTCCTCGGTACCGAATTTCAAAATCTTTTCCTGTGCTTCGGTGAACTTATATCCATAGCGGCTCAATGCACCAACCTGACCGTCCATAACCTTACCCATCATTGTGGCAATTTGTGCCGCACTTTCCTGCGATGCGTTCATCCCATATTGTTGGGCAAGCATGTCGTTCATCACCGGCATAAGTTTCTCCAATGACTCTTTTTTCTCAAGATACGTTGAAAGTTCCTGTGCACCCGCCAACTGAACCTCGTCGCCAATTACACCAAGTTTTTGTTGTGCCGCTGCGAGGTCGAGAATACTTTGAATTTCGGATTGCGATGCACCCATTGTATTTTGCATCACCGCACTCAGTTTTGTTTCCGCCTCTATTTGAGATTGCCAAGCCGCAGTACATTGCGAAGTTAGTCCAGTGATAGCAGATGTTACAGAACTAAATATGTCTGTAATGGCTCGTATTCCCATTCCGATAGCACC
>JAFZTG010000156.1 GCA_017618935.1 Bacteroidales bacterium
TCATACATTTGAAATGTTTTTGGGGACAATGGTTCATTCCCATCTTCGTGCACGGGCGACATGGCAAGTCGTTTATCTGCACCACGCGACTTTGCGGAAGGATTGGGAAATAGCCGAATTGAAAGGCTGTCGGGCCATAAATGCCAACGACTGGTTTCCCCAACGCTTCGGAAACGTGCAACATACCCGTGTCGTTTGCCACTGTGACGCATACCCGGTTCAATGCGGCAATGGACTGGCTTAGGTCAAATTTTCCTGCAAAACTGATTGCTCCGCTTTCCTTCGTGATTGTTTCACAGATGTCGGCTTCTTTTTTGCCTCCTAACAAGATGATTTGCATCCCCAATTCGTTCTTGATGCGAGAAGCCAATTCGGCAAATTTCTCGGTTTGCCATTGTTTATTGGAAAAACTTGCACCCGGACACAAGGCAATAATTTTTTCGTCAAGCGAAATACCTTGCTCCAAAAACATTGTATCAACCGTCTGTTGTATCGCATTTGGCACGACCAATTCCGTAAATTTCCCGTCAGGCGCGACGTCAATGGATTTTGCCGTGTCAATAAACCGAAGATAGACGGGACGAACTTCTTGGTAAATGTCTTTGTGAAACGTGGTCAACACCCAACGACGAAATACGTGTTTGTTGAATCGGAACACGTTTTTTGCCCCTATCGTGTTGCATACAAACATACTTCGCCAATTCTTGTGAATGTCGAGTGCAACATCGTATTTCTCGTCACGTAACTGATTACGAACGGCTTTCAGACCTTGAAATCCGAGTTTGGAATCAACCTCAATCACGCGTGAGACAAAGGGCACACATTTTAGAATGTCGGCAAATTGTTTCTTTATCACAAAATCTATCTGCGCATCGGGATAGGTATTGCGTAAACAACGCAACAATGCTGTTGTAAGCACTATGTCGCCAATGGAACTGAGGCGAAAAACCAATATTTTGTGTATCTCTTGCACTATTCTACGGTTACCGACTTCGCCAAGTTTCTTGGTTGGTCAACATTACAGCCACGCATTACGGCAATGTAATACGATAGGATTTGTAACGGAATCACCGTGGTAAGCGGAGCCAAAGCCGGTAAGGTTTCGGGAACTTCGATTACGTGGTCGGCAATTTTTGACAAAACCGTATCGCCTTGTGTAACAACAGCAATAACAACGCCTTGACGGGCTTTTACCTCTTGTACGTTGCTCACAACCTTGTCGTAGTGCTGGTCTTTTGTTGCAACGACTACTACTGGCATATTCTTGTCAATCAACGCAATAGGGCCGTGTTTCATTTCAGCGGCAGGATATCCTTCGGCGTGAATGTATGAGATTTCTTTTAATTTTAGTGCGCCTTCCAAAGCAACGGGATACAAATAGCTTCTGCCCAAATAAATAAAGTTTCGAGCGTCCTTATATGCTTCGGCAATGGATTTATATTCTTCGATATGCGTAAGAATGTCTTCCACTTTTGACGGAATGCGATACAATTCAGAGATAAGTTTCTTGTACACGTCGTCGGCAATCGTATTTCTGCGTTTTCCGAGCATCAGCGCCATCATTGTAAGCACCGTTACCTGTGTTGTGAACGATTTTGTGGAAGCCACTCCGATTTCTGGTCCTGCGTGCGTATAAACGCCGGCATCCGTTTCGCGAGGAATACTTGAACCAACCACGTTACAGATTCCCACAACCGAAGCGCCGGCCTCTTTTGCTAATCGAATCGCGGCAAGTGTGTCGGCAGTCTCGCCACTTTGACTGATGGCTATCACCACGTCGTTTTTGCTTATGATAGGATTTCGATATCGAAATTCCGAAGCATATTCCACTTCGACAGGAATGCGGGCATATTCCTCAATCAGGTATTCGCCAACCAAACCTGCGTGCCATGACGTTCCACACGCCACAATGATGATTTTGTCTGCTTTGTCGAACTTTTCAAACACATTGTACAATCCACCAAGATACACTTTGGGAGGATTTTTTGTGGCACGACCACGGAACGTGTCCATAATCGCACTTGGTTGTTCAAAAATTTCTTTAAGCATAAAATGGTCGTAACCTCCTTTCTCTATTCCTTCTATGTCAAGTTCAAGTTCTTGGATAACAGGGGTAAGAGCGTCGTTTTTGATTGTCTTCAGCGACAATTCGTTTCTTGTAATCGTCGCCATTTCCGAGTCATTCAGATAAATGATTCGTTTTGTATGTTCCACGATTGGCGTAGCATCGGAAGCGACAAAATATTCTCCGTCGCCAACACCCACAACAAGCGGGCTACCTTTGCGGGCAACAATCAGTTTGTCCTGTTCGTCGGTACAAATCACCACCAATCCGTACGCGCCTTGTACATCGAGCAAAGCCAAGCGAACAGCAACTTCGGCAGAAACTTTTCCTTTGCCTTTTAAATAAATGTATTCTATATAGTTGGCGATTACCTCGGTGTCGGTTTCGCTTTTGAACGTGTAGTTTTTTGCCGTCAACTTCTTTTTCAGCGAGTTATAATTCTCGATAATTCCATTGTGAATCACCGTGAATTTACCATTCATCGAGGCATGAGGGTGAGCATTCACATCGTTCGGCTCACCGTGCGTTGCCCAACGAGTATGTCCCATTCCTATGGTTGCCTTGGTGTTTTTGCCAGCCATGTAGGCCTCCAAATCGGCAACTTTTCCTTGCTTTTTGTAAATGACCGTTTGCCCGTCCTGAACCAGCGCGATTCCCGCCGAGTCATATCCTCGGTATTCCAGTCTTTTAAGACCGGCAATAACGATAGGGTAAGCGTCCTTACTTCCTATATATCCAACTATTCCACACATAGTATTTCTTTTTTTATGCTTGTAATGCTTGTTCTATATCGGCAATAATATCGTCAACGTTTTCAATACCAACAGAAAAACGGATCAAGTCTGGTTTTACACCTGCTGCAATCAGTTGTTCGTCGGTTAACTGGCGATGCGTATGCGATGCAGGGTGAAGAACGCAGGTACGAGCGTCGGCAACGTGCGTAACGATACAAGCCAGTTTCAGGTTATCCATAAAACGAATGGCACGCTGACGGTCGCCTTTCAAACCAAAGGTTACTACGCCACAAGAACGGCCGTTGGTAAACTGCTTTTGTGCCAATTCATAATATTTGCTTGACTTCAAGCCCGAATAGTTCACCCATGCAACGTTGTCGTTTGCTTCAAGATATTCGGCAACGGCTTGTGCGTTTTCGCAATGACGAGGCACGCGTACGTGTAAGGTCTCCAAACCAAGATTTAGCAAGAATGCATTTTGTGGTCCTTGGATAGAACCCAAGTCACGCATCAATTGTGCAGTTGCTTTTGTGATATATGCACCTTTGCCAAATGCTTTGCTATACGCTAAACCGTGGTATGACGGATCTGGTTCGGTTAATCCCGGGAATTTATCTTTGTGAGCTTCCCAATCGAAATTGCCACTGTCAACAATACAGCCACCCACGTTGGTTGCGTGTCCGTCCATATATTTTGTCGTTGCGTGGATAACAATATCGGCACCGAACTCAAACGGACGGCAGTTGATTGGCGTTGGGAATGTGTTGTCAACAATCAAAGGAACACCGTGTTTGTGGGCGATACGAGCAAATTTTTCAATATCAAGCACGCTCAAAACAGGATTTGCGATAGTTTCGCCGAACAATGCCTTGGTGTTCGGCCGAAATGCCTTTGAAATCTCTTCTTCGCTGGCATCGGGGTCAACAAACGTACACTCGATACCGAGTTTTTTCATGGTTACTGCGAACAAATTGAATGTTCCTCCGTAAATAGTTGATGATGATACAAAGTGATCGCCTGCCTCGCACACATTGAAAATCGAATAGAACGAAGCTGCTTGTCCAGAAGAAGTAAGCATTGCGGCCACACCACCTTCAAGAGCGGCAATTTTTGCGGCAACGAAATCGTTTGTCGGATTTTGCAGACGAGTATAGAAATAACCACTTGCCTTTAAGTCGAACAAGTCGGCCATATCTTCGGTTGAATCATATTTGAAAGTTGTACTTTGAATGATGGGAATCACACGAGGTTCGCCATTTTTAGGAGTGTAACCAGCTTGTACACAAAGAGTTTCTATTTTTTGCTTTGACATTTTTGTATTATTTTATCTTTTGTTTTCGCAAAGATAGATTTTTTTATCGTAGAGACGTCACATTATGGCGTCTCTACATTATAATTTTTATAAAAAAACGTAGAGACGATGTGCACATCGTCTCTACTATAACATCACAGAATTAATTTTCGGACGCCACATTGTGACGTCCCTACATTATATAATCTGTTGTAGAGACGCGATTAATCGCGTCTCTACATAGATTTGTGTTATTTTGCAAATTTAACCGTTCCTTCTTGTGTTTGAATGAAATAGATTCCTTCAGGAAGGCTTGCCACGTTCAATTGTTTTGAACCAGATTTTACGGGTTGACCCAAGATGTTGGTTACAATAATGTTACCTTTTGAATATACAACACCTTCAACAATTTCTACTTCTGCAGCTTGAATTGTAGGAGCAGCCAATGGTTTAAATTCAGTTTGATCACTTGCATCGGTATTTCTTGTTATGTCGTTACCCATAACCAAGTTTTTAATGTATAATGTTGATTTACCTGAAGTTTCTTCGTCATTAACATAAAATTCAAGACCAATGATATGTGCTAAGTCTAATTTTAATTTAACATCCGAAGGAGCTTGATAACCTTCGCCATTAATAGTGAAATTTACTCCATTCCACCAATATGCTTGGTCGCAAATATCGCCGATTGTCCAGCTATATGTATCAAAACCTTCCGACAATTCATCTTCGCCTTCGTCGCAGAAAGCACCTTCAAACCAGTGCCAGCTATCTTCGTCATTTGGAAGATATTGTTGGTTTGTTTCAACAATTGTTTTAATATGAGATACGACAGTTGAACCGTCGCTTACGCTTGCTTTTCTTCCTTTTACATCCCATAAGTCAACGCGGATAGAAGGGTCGTCAACTGTAGAAACTAATTGATATTGGAAACGCACCAATCTGTTTGCAGGTTCTGAGAAATCAACTGAGTAACCCTTTGCAACTTTATGGCAATCGTTTGTCCATTTTTGACCAGTGATAGGGTTCACTTTTTGATAGTTTTCACATTCGCCATCCCAATACTGCCAACGAATACCGAATTTCTCATACTGAGCTTTTTTGTTTGATTCAGCAACCAAAACATCGCCATTGTACGTTATCTTATAACTTGTACCATCCGTTATACTACTTGCCTCAACTTCTATTCCGTTGGCAGGAGACAATCCTTTTAAAACTTGAACGTTGGTTGTTTGGTCTTCTACATCCCAATAGCTATCCCAAAGTTCGTAATCCGTTTTCCAATTGTTCCAATAGGCCTTAGAACCCATGGCAGCCAAAGCTGCTTCTGCCTCGTTGTCTTGTGCGAAAGCCCCAAAGCCCAAGCAAAGACTTGCAATACATAAAAATACTTTTCTCATAATCATATAGTTTTATATCATTTTCACAAATATAAAACTTAAAAGTGTATTTTGTACACTATTCAACGATAATTTTTTCCGTAATGGTTCCGTTGCTTGTCTGTAACGATATGAAATAAACTCCTGATTTACTGAAAGATATTGTCGTTTCTTTTGTGAATTTACCAGCCGAAATTTTTGTTCCTATACTTGATAATATCGTATAAGAAACTTCTTCGTCTTCTTCGTATGAAAGAACAACTTCGGTATTAGCTTTCACAGGATTTGGAGAAACAGCAAAAGAAGATTTGTCAACAGTATTTATTGCCACTAACGGTTTCGAAATAACCGAATTGTTCGTGATAGCAACATCTGTCATTGTTGGAAGAGTGGCACCTTCGATTGAAAGACCTTTTTCCGTTTCGAACGAAAGTGAAACTTCTTGATTTTTATAAATTTTTGAAGCGAGATAGCAACGAATCTTTTTCTTGTCGCCGTTAACATATTCAAAAGAAGAAACTTCAACACGTTTACCTTCTGCCATTATAACAAAATCCGATGTTTCAGGAAGTGTTGTAACTTCTTTGTCATAAATCAAGAAAAGAATATTTCCATCTTTTACTATATATGATTTTGTTATTGCGATTTCAGGGTATAGTTCTTCATCCGTAATATTGAAATAATTCAAGTTAAATCCAGACTTTTCAACTTTCATCTTGAATTCAATTGAATCGCCTGCTGGGAGATCAATCACTCTATGAACGGAAGCCCATTCGGTGAAACTACCCGTTGCAGGCAGTTTAATATAATTTATTTCATCACTACCATTAATTAGGAATCCAATCAATCCATCATAACCAACAGCGTTATCGGCTGAGTATCGTACTGTTATGGTGTATTTTTTCGGCTCATCAACGGAGATGAAATATGTATAATAGTCTCCCGCACCAGTGTAGCCCAACTCAGTACCGTTACCCAACTCGTCGTCGTCGGTACTTTCACCTTTGACAGGACCACCAGTCTGGAACCAGAATTCGTCGGCTTGAATCACTCCTGGCACAGAAACGATTGTACCACCCGAAGTCAAATCATTTTCCAAAGCGATTTCAATATGTTCCAATACACCTTGATGTATTGTTTGTACAATGTCGTCACCATCGTATTTCAAAGTGTACTCATATCCTTGTAACATAGGCGGAATGGTGGTGAATTCCAATTTTCGCAAGTTTCGTTTGTATGAAGCGATGAAATCCAATTCCTTCACCTCGTCAGTTTTCGGATTGCGTTCTACAATATGGAATCCGGCATGTGAATAGTCGGTTGTTTGTGACATATTTGCGTCGAAATACACGTTGATGGTGAAATTGTCGGCAATAACGGCTGAGTCAATTTCAGGAGTGTAATTCGCACCAGCTTTGTCGGTTAAGGCAAAATCAGAAACAGCAATGCCGTTCACATCCTTCAACGAGGTATTTCCCGTAGAAGACACGGTAGTTACGTCGTATTTGAAGATTCTTGTTGTCGGATACAGATACAAGTCGTAGTTTGATTCTGTCGAAATTTGAGCAGTATATGTCAACGTGTTGTCGCCATTTTGTACTACGATGCCACAATCTTCAGCCAAATCGGCAAGGGCTTTCGAGAATGTCAGTTTTACATACGTTCCCGTAGAAGAAATCTCCATAGCATCGACCAACAACGGAGCTGTAGGCAACTCGTTTGTTACGGGGGTTTCGTCGAATTTGTCAAGAGGCAAGCTGTTTATGCCGATAGCATTGCTTCCTGCGTACGAAAGAGTAATGGTAGCCGTGTTGCTAATCGGATTTGCCATTGTTATGGAAACGATGTTGTTTTCTGCCGAAACACTTGAAATTTCTTGTTGCACGCCGTCAACCAATACGACAAATTCGCTCTTTGCCTCTGTTGCATCCTGCAAAGTGACATTGTCTTTGAAAGTTGCCGTGATTTTCGTGTCTTCGAACAATTGTGCAGAGGCAATTTCGGTTTGTTTTATCACATTCAATATGAAATGTAGTGCCGAATAAGCAGGTAAAGAATAGGTGAATCCCGAATCCTCGATTTTGGTAATTGTGCCTTTTTGCGTAATATTTGCCGATTCTTGGTCAAAACCATACACAACGCCGTCGGAATATGTTCCGTTTTGTAAGATGAAGTTTGCAGGCAATGCGTCCGCAGTTTTGTTAATGGCAATAATGTGAAGATTACCTTCTTCGTCTAATGACGCGTAGCTTGCCATTTTTGCCGTGTCGGTGAAGATGTCTTGTACCGAGGTTGTTCCAAATCCGTTACCATTGCCGTCATAGTTGAGGTATAACTTATAAGCGGCGATTGAATATGATTGGAAAGTGTTCCATTTTGTTGCCAGATACACGTCCTCACGACCAAAAATACCCAAGACGTCAGCCAGTGCCAAGCCTCCCGACCAGTGACCTTCTGCGTCGTATTCAAATTCGGTAAAGGCAATCTTTGTGCCTGGATAATACGTGTCTATGGAATATTTTACCGCTTGCAACAAAGAACGTCTTGATTTTGGCAGTTGTCGTGCGATTTCATTTCCCACGTAACTTTTTTCTTTGTAAGTGTTATCCCAAAGAGTACGAGGAGCCTGCAATCGGGCTTCAACCACGTCTTCAGCGATTAATTGTGCCGGTGTTGCTGCATCTGCCGTGCTGGTATTTACCACACGTACCAATTGACCTTTCTTAGGACCGTCGGTGTATTTCGTGACGGTTCCTGTTGCTTCGGGATACCAGTGGAACGAAATAATGTCTAAGAATCGTTCGCCATATTTTTCCTCCATCTGACGCAAACTGTCAAGATAGAAGTCAACAAACCAACGATAAGAGTCATTTTTTACTCTAAAGACATTGGCAAATTCGTTTTCTGCTACTCCCCAACGAGCAGCGTCGGTCCAGCCGTAGAACATCGGTCCGACGATTTCGGTACGAGGAGAAATTTTATGCACGGTAGAACCAATCAATTTTGTTTTCTCAAACAATTCCTCATACGTTGTTTGTTCTGGGTGCAACATTGGGTGAGAACGAGACCACAAAAATGGTTCATTGTCAACAGCATAGGCATCTACGCCACCGTTTCCCGGTTCTCCAAGCGTTTGAAGATAGTTTACCAACTCGTCAATATAAACGACGTCGTCATCTTTGTCGGGTGTTAAAGAATATGGCGTAGGTTTGTTGTACTCAAGTTTCTTCCAACGAGTGTTTTCGTTCGACGCAACTTCGGTGATTTGTCCGTCTTTATCGGCTGCAACGTAGCCAGCTGCTTGCAATGAGACAATTTTAAACTGGTTTCTTGCATCGGCGTTTTTCACGAAATTTACGATTGGCAATGCTGGCGTTGTACTACCAGTATAATCATAAAAACCGTCGGAAACGTTGCTATAATCGTTTCCGCCATTCGAAGCATTGTTTTCCCAGTTATAGGTCGTACTACGATTACCGCCCCAACGAGCCGATGTAGTAAAGTCACAATCCTCGTTTGAACCATAAATATAAGGACTAATAGCGTGAACATTAGACTTCACGTCAATTGTAATCGTTTGAGAAAAAGCTACACTTGGAGCTATGCAAAGCGCAGCTATTAAAGTCTTAGAAATTATTTTCATATTTGTTTTTGTTATCCCTCGCAGGGGGTTATGGTTATCCTTTTTCAGTTTTAAATGGACTATTTGTCGTAACAGTCCCGTCAGCCAATTCATAATAAATCTTTCCATCAACAGAATATACAAGCGGAATGCCCTTTTTTCTGTTCTCTTCCTGAGCTTTACGAACAGCCTGGTTCCCAATAGATTCAATCTCGAATCCTTTTAGGTATAAATTTAAGTCAGAAAATTTTTTTACTTCCATAAAGTTTCCTAATCGTTGACTTATTTTTTCAAAAAGTCCTATTTCAGAATATGACCTTTTTCCATCAATGCAAATATATTATTTTTTTTCATACAAAAACGATTGTTAATAACTTATTATACAAATTACGAATCTGTTTTCAAGATGCTGACAGTCAGTTTATTGCGTTTTGCAATCTTCCCGTCTTTCACGATTTCAACTTGTACGAGATAAATACCTTTGGGTACGATTTGCCCTTGCGCGTTTGTGCAATTCCACCGAATGAAATTTTTTCCTCCCATGAGTTCTGTGTCGGCAATTTGCTTGACGAAATGTCCCGAAATGGAAAAAATCCTTACGTTGCAATAAAGTCCATATTCTTCGTTCTCAATCAGAATGCATAATTCGTCATTTTCGCCGTCGCTGTTGGGTGTGACAACCTCCGATTCAAGAGAAATTCCCCTTTGAAAAAACAATTCCTGTGCTTGTGAATTTTTGCAACCGGGCGTGGAAAAACCTACCGAAGCTGTTGCCGAAAACCACGTACTCGCTTCGTGTGACGGCAATGAGACGGAAACTCTTTCCAGCGATGTACCGTCGGGTTCCACATTTGCCGAATGCCAATTTTCGTTGTAGGTAACGAAGTCTATCACTTCTTCCCAACGGTTGAGGAGCATAATCGTTCCTTCTTCATTAGGCAACGTAGGCAATTTTGCCTTCAAAAAAATTGCATTCTCGCAATTGCACTTTTCATGGTATAAATCAGCGTCGGGCGAAACAACCGCGTAGGTTTGCGGAGGAAACAGCGCAAAGTTTTCGGCGATTCTTGTGAACGTGGAGCCGTTGGAAAAATACATTTGCGACAAATCAAAATACGAGTCTGAATTGTTGTACAACTCGACAAAAGAAGATTCTCCCGATAAGGGATTAAACAAGATTTCATTGATGACGACGGAATTTCGCAGCAATAAGGAATCCGTTTTCGCAAAAACATATTGATTCGGTTCAAACTGGTTCCCCGCCAAATCGGTACAATTTTCTCGTAACGAAAGTGTATAACTTTGCTTTTCTTCCAGACGAGTATTGAGGAGCAATTCGTATTTTGACATGGAATTATCTATTTCCGTGGCATCGCGAAATGCAAGCGTATCATATATGTCACAATTCTGGAGAAATCGTTTTATGTCAATATTCTCCGAAAAAGTAATCTGTAAAACGGAATCCGAGACGATTTGAATTGAAGCAATTCTTGGTGCGATGAAATCGTCATTTTCTTGGGCGATAGAATTAATGAATCCTGGCGTTCCACCCATCCTGTTTTTTGATGCGTTCCAATTGTCTGGCGTTTCCGAGAAATTCTCGACATCGATTTTTTCCAAGCTCCATCCACCATCTTGCTTAAAATCATCGTGATACCAATCTTCGGTAAACGTAACCGACGAAATTAGGGTGTCATTGTACAAGATTCCTATCGTTTGGCCACTATTGGTAATTGCGGGAAATGTTTTGAGATAGGCAAAATGCAGAGAGTCGGAAAAAAACGTCTGTGCTTTGTTTGAAATGATGCAAAGATATTCTTGCGGATACAAATTCCCTTGGGGTAATGCGTAACTTTTTGTTCCTACAATTAATTGTAAGTCAGAACATTTTATAGTGTCACTCGACACATTGTAAATCTCCACATATTCAAAATCGGGCAAGCCTACAAGTGGCGTGGGATCGGCCATAATTTCAGTTATAACGACGTGCGGAAAGGTTTGGTGCTGTGCATACATAATAATAGTAGTGCATAAAATTGCAATGAGAACAAAGATTTTTTTCATAATTCTTTATATTTGCGGCATTAAAATTTTAACGGTCAAAAGTAATATAAAAATATGAAAGTAGCAATAGTTGGTGCGAGTGGAGCAGTAGGTCAAGAATTTCTTCGAGTGTTGGAAGAAAGAAATTTTCCGATGGATGAATTGGTTTTGTTTGGTTCAGAACGAAGCGCAGGTAAAAAATACACGTTCAAGGGTAAGGAATACACCGTTCAACTATTGAAGCACGGCGACGACTTCAAGGGTGTTGACATTGCGTTTACATCGGCTGGTGCAGGTGTTTCGAAGGAATATGCCGAAGACATCACCAAATTCGGTGCGATAATGATTGACAACTCGAGTGCGTTCCGTATGGACGATCAAGTTCCTCTTGTTGTTCCTGAGTGTAACGCCAAAGATGCGTTGGTTCGCCCGAAAGGAATCATTGCCAACCCGAACTGTACGACTATTATGATGGTGGTTGTGTTGCAACCTCTTGAAAAACTTTCTCATATCAAGAGAATCCATATTGCGAGCTATCAGGCAGCGAGTGGCGCCGGTGCGGCAGCTATGGCGGAATTGGAACAACAATACCGCGAAGTACTTGACGGCACGCCAGTTACAGTCAATAAATTCGCATATCAGTTGGCATACAACGTGATTCCTCAAATCGACGTGTTCACCGACA
>JAFZTG010000157.1 GCA_017618935.1 Bacteroidales bacterium
CGAACGATTGTGTCATGAGTTCTTCGCCAAACGTGGAACCGATGAGTTTTTTTGCCGAAACTTGATATTCCTCGTGTTTGCCACCGACACAAAAATATGTCGCGTCGGCAACGCAATGTGTTTGGGAATGTGAATTCCTATTATACCACGTATTTCCTATAATTCCATGTCGTGCTGGCGTCGTTCCAGTTGCAATGCTGGCAAAAGCGCTTGAGCTATGTCCGTAGGCAAAATTTGTATGTGCGTCAATACATTGCGTTCCGTCGTACATCAGTTTTTTGAATCCTCCGCTTACATAATGCTTGTTGAAACGTTCCAAGTATTCATATCGCATTTGTTCAACGACGAACAGCACGACAAGTTTGGGTTTTTCGGGCGGTGTAACCGTGTTAAGCGCGTATCCATTGACGAATATGCATGACAATAGAAATATGGCAAAATTTTTCTGGAACGGAACGGCGATACGCATCAATTAAAATGCTTTGAGACTCAAATCAAGACTGTTGATGTGATGTGTAAGAGCTCCTACCGAAATGTAATCTACACCTGCCTCAGCGTATGCCCGAATTGATTCTTTTGTGATTCCGCCCGACGATTCCGTTTTGCATTTGCCATTGATAAGTGCAACGGCAACTTTCGTCTCTTCGGGTGTGAAGTTGTCAATCAAGATACGTTCAACGTCAAATTGGAGTATTTCTTTTATTTCGTCTAACGTGCGTGCTTCCACCTCAATTTTTAGGTCTTTCCCTTTTTCCTTAAGATACTCTTTCGTCTTGGTGATTGCTTTTGTCACGCCTCCAGCGTAGTCGATATGGTTGTCTTTTATTAAAATCATATCGTATAACCCGATTCGGTGATTTTCACCGCCACCGGTCTTTACGGCATATTTTTCCAGCAAACGCAAACCTGGTGTAGTTTTACGGGTATCGAGGATTTTTGTGTTCGTGCCTTCCAGCAATTTCACGTATTCGTGTGTTTGTGTGGCAATTCCACTCAATCGTTGCATAAAGTTCAATACAAGTCGCTCGGTTTGCAGAATCGAGATTGTTTTTCCTTCAACAACAAACGCAATGTCACCTTTTTTTATAGCGTCGCCATCGTGCAGATACTGTGTCATTTTTAATGTCGGGTCGAATTTTGCAAAAATCTTTTTTGCTAATTCAACACCACAAAGAATACCGTCTTCCTTTACTAATAATCGCGCACGACCTTGTAAATCGTGGGGAATACACGACAGAGTCGTATGGTCGCCGTCACCAATATCTTCTTTGAACGCTATGTCAATCGTTGCATCAATAAGTGGACTGTCTATCATATTTAGATTTTTTTGTCAAAAGTATGATTATTTATTGTTTTTAGGAAACAATAAATATTAGAAATTTGGTCGTAAATCGGTGTCTTTGTAGAAATTGATGATTTCGGCAACGGCATCGTCGGCATCGTCAACGACTTTTATCAGATCCATATCTTGTGGACTGATGTTTTTCGCACCTGCAAGCATTGTTGTCTTAACCCAATCTATCAAGCCTTTCCAGTATTCTGTTCCGACAAGAACGATAGGGAAGTGGCCGATTTTTCCTGTCTGAATCAAGGTCACAGCCTCGAAAAGTTCGTCAAGTGTGCCAAATCCGCCAGGCATTACGATGAATCCTTGCGAATAACGCATAAACATAGTCTTTCTTGTGAAGAAATAATCGAATGTAATCAACTTGTCGTGATCGATGAACTGGTTAGCCGATTGCTCGAAAGGCAATGCGATATTTATACCCACTGATTTACCTTTCCCTTTTTGTGCGCCCAAATTCGCAGCTTCCATAATTCCAGGACCACCACCGGTAATGACGCCAAATCCGTGTTTGGTGAGCAAATAGGCAATGTCTTTTGCCAATTTGTAATATGGGTCGGTGTTAGCTGTGCGAGCCGAACCAAAAATGGAAACGCATGGACCGATTTTTGTCAGTTTTTCAAAACCTTCGACAAATTCAGCCATATATTTGAACACTTCCCACGTGTTATCTGCCTTGATACCTTGCCAATCTTTCGGATTAACAACTTCCTCTACATTATTTTCTTTTTCGTCCATAGTTCTTAAATTTTAATCATTCTCTCAAAAGTAAGCAAAATCGTGTTAAAATCAAAATTTTTTGTTCGTGTATTTCACTTAGGTGCAATTTTTTCGTGCCGAACGATCTTTTTTTTGTCGAAAAACGCTATTTTCGCCTTGCTATGACAGAACAAGAAGCATATAATAATTGTATAGAACAAATAGAGTTTTATAGAAATAAACGGGAACAAATCATACAAGAAAATGATTTGTTGCAAAAACAGATACGTGCTGTGTTGGCAAATGACGTAACGGCGGACGTTTCTGCTTTGCAGGCGAAAATTGCACACAATGAGGACTTAGATGAAGAATATGGTGCCAAGATGCACGAACTAACTATTCAGCGAAATCTGTTAGAACCCTAAAATTGTTTTGGCTCGACGTTTCTACCACAAAATTCCTTGAAATCGCAATAACAGCAAACGTGTTCCAAATTTTCTGTTTGTTCAAATTTACGATTTGTGTCAAGCAATTCCGTGATTTTTTCTTGCAAACCGTTTTCAAATTCTTTCACAAGATCACCTTCGAAACTGAGAACCTCGCTTTTGTTGACTTTCAGGGTTGTTCTGTTATTGGGGTCATTTATGGTTTGTATGAAAAACAAATTCGGCTGGTATGTTTTTTCAGGATTCATTTGCTTGAGAATATATGCGTACAACAGGGTTTGAAACGCTTCTTTGGGGAATTTGTTTTCTTGGGAATTAAACAAAGAGTCCATGGTGATGTCTAATTTCTTGTCAAGTTTGTCGACTTTGCATTTTCCCGTTTTGTAGTCAACGATTCTCACAATGCCTTTTTGCATATCGATTCGGTCAATTTTTCCACCGATTTCGATACCTTGGAATTTTATTTTTGCATCTTGGTTTTCAACTTTAATAAGAGTGAACGGATTTTGTTTCTCGTATTCAAGGAATGTTTGTATTTGTTTCTTTGTAGTTAGAAATTCTTTACTTTGTTTATCAATAATTCTTTCTGGTGCCTGATTATTTTTCATAACCTGCAGAATTATGTCTTCAAGTTTCTTGTCATCTGATAAGATTGTGTCAATCACTTGGCTGTCAATTGTTTTGCCTTCCAAGTCTTTGTACAGCGTTTCCATCGTGTAATGGAAATAGTTTCCCACGTCGTATGGTTTGGGCAATTCGTCAAATTCTTGTGGCTTTTTCAGACCTTTAATTTGAGAAAAATAAAATTTCAGACCACATTCAATATATTTGATCAGGGCAGTAGGGGCGAGGTATTTGCCGTTTTTCAACAACTCGAAATAAGCCAACACGTCGGGTCTGTTTTTGTCAATGGAAATTGGCTGTACGTTGTTGGGGAATACGTTGTAGTTGTATTCTTCGACGGTGATTTTGTCAAGAACCTTGTCTTTGTTCTGTTCTTCGCCATTTCCAAGATTCGTCTTGAACGGGCTTTCATATAATAATTGCAACAAGAACCGACTTTGTTCCGATTTGTTTTCCCCTGAATTTTCGCTGTAAAGCAGGGTAATGTTGCGACTTCGTTGGAGAGTTCTATAAAAATAATACGAGTACATTGCCGATTGTTCCTTGATTGTCGGCATGCCGAAGGCAACACGAAGATTGTAGGGAATAAACGAGCTTCCGAGCGATGTCTTGGGAAGATTTCCGTCCATAACCGACGTAATGATAATGTTTTCAAAATCCAACAGACGCGTTTCCAAAATACCCAAAACTTGCAAACCAACAAGTGGTTGCCCTTCAATGGCGATGTTCTTGCTTTGTAGGGTTTTCTTCAAAAAACTATTGATAAATTCGATTTTCTGAAACTGAATGTTGTTGTCCTTCGTAATTTTTTGTGCAACAGATAGTTGTGTGTAGATTGTATAAAAAATACTTTTGTCAATTTTGTCTAATGCAAATTTCTTGCATATACCTATGATTGCTTTTGAAAGATTTTCTACATAGTATTCAAGTGTGGTGTCTAATTTGAAAATGAAATCAAGCGTATCGCCACAATCATCAATTTGTATGGTTATTTTTTTGTTTTTTACTATATCGTCACGAATTGCTCTTATTTGTTCATTGATAGTTGTTGGTATTAATGGATTTTCACATATTTTAAGAACGTCTTTGTAATACAACTTGTTATTACGTTTATTAGCATACAAGCTCAACATTGATTCGAAAAGCGTGTAGGCAGCCGACGAACGGATAGGATAGCCGATGGTTACGTTGTATTGGTCAACGGGGAGTGATTTGATGACGGGAACGACTAACTTTTCGTCTGCCAAGATGATTGCTGTGTTCTCGTATTTCCGTGTCGGGTCTAAATCTTGCAATAAATCGCCACATAGTTTTGCTTGGGCGATTTCGTTGGGCGTTTTTATTATTCGGATTTTTTTGTTGCTTTTAAAGTTGTTGAACGCGTCTGGGGACAACTCGTTTGGAAAAAAAGTAAGATTCTTTCTTACGAAAATGCCCGCCTCGTGCGATGTGTCGTCTTTGTAATAGGTGTCATAGTCCCAATAAAAAAACGCTTGCTTTCGGTCTTTCAGGAAATGGAATATCTTCTTCTCGCATTCACTTAACGCATTGAATCCCAAGAAAATATAGGTAGAATCACCAAAAACGGAGTCTTTGGTCTCCACATCGGCCTCGGCAACGGAACGCAGTGCCATACCTTCGTAAGAAAGGTTTTGCTCTTGTAGTGTCTTTCTAAAATCATCGTAAACGAGTGGCAACAGGTTCCAAAACTCAATGAATTTCCTGCGAACGTCGCTTTCGGCTGTGTTTGCTTCTATTTTTGTCGTGTCCCAAAAACGACGAATCATATCTTTTTGAGAATCGTCTAAAAAGTCGAAAAGCGAGTCTATTTCCTTGATGTCGCCGATGTTGGTAAACAAAGTCTTCGCATTGATGAGATATTTGTCTATGTCATCGAAGTCGGATAGGAGCATTTCGCCCCACGGATAGAAGTCTTCAAACGATTCTTTCCTTTTTGAGATTTTTATATACGATAGATATAAAAGGTACACCAATGTTAAATCATCGGGAATAACGGAATCTTGTCGAGTTATGCAAAAGTCTTGAATCGTTGTCATTCTTGGCAAGAAAATTGGTGCGTCGATTTGTTTTCCCATCGATTTTTTGAAGAAAACGATGGCACGCTTGCTTGGAAAAATGACTGTCGTGTTGGCAAGGTGCTCCGAGTGTTTCTTCAAAATGTCGGTGACGCATAAGTCAATGAATGATTCCATAGATGGTGCTATTATTTAATTCTTTGTTCAATTTTCGGACGCAAACGTTGCGTCTCTACATTAATTTTCAATTGTCAATTATCAAATATCAATTCAAATTTTAATGATTATTTATAAATGTCTCCACATTTTTATATGTCAATTGCATCAAACTATCCAATGCCTTGTCGCTCACCCATGCCACATGAGGTGTAATTAGTATTTTTGAAGCAATTTTTTCATTGAGTAATGGCGATGAAATAGGGAGTGGTTCTTTTTGCATGACGTCAATTGCCGCACCGGAAATGCAATTTTCTTGCAATGCCTGTGCGAGTGCGTCTTCGTTGATGATACCGCCACGACCAACATTGACGATATATGCAGTTTTTTTCATCATCTGCAACTGTTGCAGACCGATTAAACCTTGTGTCTGTGTGTTGAGTGGAGAGTGAATGGATACGATGTCGGCTGTTTTTAGCAATTCTTCAAGAGTAACTTCTTGATAATCAGATGTATGGTTGTTACCTGACGTTGAGTAATACACAACCTTGCAACCAAAGGCCGTCGCAACTTCGGCAACACGGCGCCCAATTGTACCTAAACCGATGATTCCCCACGTCCGTCCGTTGAGTTCCATGTAACCCGGACCGATATGCGTGAAAAGTTGCTGGTTGGAATACGTTTTCGACGAAACGTAGTGTGCGTAGTATTCCGTGTGTTGCAACAAGGCGAGAAGTATGGCGAACGTGTGTTGCACGACGCTTTCGGTGGAGTAGCCGGCAACGTTTTTTACCACAACGTTTTTTGTTTTTGCATATTCCAAATCAACATTGTTCATCCCAGTTGCCGTCAAACAAATCAGTTTGAGGTTCGGACACGCGTCGAAGATGGATTTGTCGATGATGACTTTGTTCGTGATGATGATGGTTGCATCGGCAATGTGTGGCAGACGTTCTTCGACGGAAGTCGTGGCAAATACCCGTAGATTTCCCAGTGTCTTGAATGAATCAAAGATTTCATTTGTGCCGATTGTCGCTGCGTCAAGAACTACTATGTTTTCCATGCTTTTTGTGAGTTTTAATTCTTTTTTCCCAATCTTAAAAAAGATTGCATTTTTTTATATACAGAATTTTCTTTTTTCTGCTGAAAATCGTTAATCAATTGACTTATCGCTTCTTGCATATCTCTTGCATTTTGAAATCGTTGCGTTTGTGCATTGTACAGAAATTTCATTCGTGCTTCGGTTTTGTATCGCATTGGCGGAGAACTGAAGATATGTTTTGCCGTTGCTTTCTGCAAGAACGGGAAGATTTGTTTGTCGATTCTATGGTGTCTTTTGAGCGGGTACGACAATTGCATATTGATAATCAGGTTTTTGTCCTCGTTTTCGCAGATAAACGCGTGTTCTCGGGCAAACGATTCGTAGAGCGTCATTCCCAAACTGTACAAATCGGTCGTTTCGTTGATGAGTGGTTTGCATTGCAGTACGAGTTCTGGTGCCGAATAATACAATGCGTAGGGGATAGATGGAAAATTCAGTATGTTTTGCCCGTTGACCTGCGCATATTCAAAGTTAAGCAGTTTTACTGTCGGGTTTTCCACGTCGATTTGCCCCAATTCGTTTGCAACGAGAAAAACGGTGCTTGGTTGAATCCTTCGGTGAATGATTTTATTCTTATGAAGTACCGACAATATTTCGCACACTTTTTCTGTCACTTTGAGTAGGAATACGGCGTTACGCAAATGAGGATAATCGCCAGAAAAAGCCACTTGGTGCAAGTCCATTCCAATCAGTTGTTCGCGGACGAAGAAAATGCCGCTTTCTGTCGTGATGCAATCGTAGGTTTGCACAATTCCTGAATGTAGCTGATTTAGTCCGTCAAATATTGATTGTATGATTTCTTGGTGTTGTTTATTGATAATTAGTTTTGTATCGGCTATGTAACGGATAATTACAGGTTGTTCGTTTTGTTCACATTTCCCGTGAAATAGTATGCCTAAATCTTGGGCTGTCGTTTCGTCTTCTTCGGGCAATTCAAAATCAAATACGTACGAATATTTTCTTCCGTGGATTGTCTGTAACATCTTATTGCTCGTTAATGATTTGAATGTTAGGTTCTTCCAATCGTGTTTTTACCCATGAAGAGATTTGTGTCAGCGTTTGCTCTGTCGGCTTGTTGTTCCAATAGATGGTGAGTGTCGGAACTTTTTTCGTCGTATTGTCGGAAATGTTGATTTGTTCCGTTTCGCCCAAGGCAATCTTTTCTATGTCGGGGAAGAGCGACTGTAATTCTTTTGCGAATTTCTGCATGCCGTTGCTTGACTGGATTGAAAGGTCGGCAATCTGGTTTTGCAGGGCAGTGATGATGGAATCGCTTTTTGCCAAATCCTCGTCTTTTTTTGTCAATAAATCTTGTATCAGCTGTGACTGGTTGTTTAGGTCGATTGTCGTCGCTCCCGCTTGCTTTATGCTCAGATTAACTTCTTCAAGTCCGTAATCGTTCAGGGATTTGTGTAAATAGTGCTTTTGCTCGTCAGACAATGGTTTTCCGACGAATGCGAGTTCTATTTTCTTGGAATTATAATTCATCGAACTTTTTATGACTTGCACTTCGGAGAAGTATTCACTTTGTTCGATGTGCGAGACGTATTTTTTCGCGAATGTGTTGAATGCTGCTTCTCTTACGACGTTTATAGCCATAAACACGCTGGGGATAATGACGATGATGGAGAAGAACATAATGGTTCTTCGTACCGTTTTTCTCCGTTTGTCGTCAACGTAGATTTTTTCGGGGAAATTGAGGTGTTTTACGATGAGGAATGTGGCTAAGGCGATGAAAAATGAGTTTATGAAAAACAGGTAAAATGCACCCCAGAAATAATTCAGTTGTCCGGTTCCAAGACCATATCCTGCCGTGCAGAGTGGAGGCATCAATGCCGTGGCGATTGCCACACCCGAAACGACGGTGGTCATTTCTTTCTTACGTGAAGAGGCGACGATTCCTGCGGCACCACCAAACGAGGCGATAAGAACGTCGAACACCGTAGGACGAGTTCTTGCCAAAAGTTCTGATTGAGCGTCGGTAAGTGGTGTAAGGGTAAAGTATAATGTTGACACCAACAAACTGATAAACGTCATTAACAAAAGATTCTTCAATGATTTTTTCAGCAGTTTCAAGTCGTTGATGCCAATCGCCAATCCCATTCCCATGATTGGTCCCATAAGGGGTGATACGAGCATGGCACCGATAATTACTGCCGTAGAGTTAACGTTGAGTCCGATAGATGCCAAAAAAATCGCAAAAACTAAAATCCACACGTTCACACCCTTAAATTCTATGTTTTGTGAGATGTTGAAAATAGTTGCCTCCGCATCACTACCTTGCTTAATGTTTACAAGGTTTTTGAAGCGATTCGTTATGCTTGAGAAATCTGCTTTTGCCATACAAAAATGTTTCTGTCGCAAGGTACGAAAAAAAAGTTCTTTCGTCAAGATGAACAAAGTTTTTTTAGGTTTATAAGTTTTTGAAAACTTAGTGAAGCTCACTGAAAATGACGTGTGATTTTTCTTCAAATTTGTGCGTTATAGAGTGTAAAAGTATGAATAAGGTAAAATATGCTTTCATAGTGCTGTTCTGCGGGTGCGGAATGGCGGTTTCGGCTCAAAAATATGAGATGTCGAAGGATGATTATTCTTTGGCTGTGTATTTGTTTGAAAATCAGAAATATAGTGCTGCGCAACAGCATTTTAACGCATTTTTGAAATCGGATGCGAATCTCAATCGGGAACAAAAAATCGACGCAGAATTTTACGCTTCGGTGTGTGCCTTGCGTTTGTTCAATCCCGACGGATTGTTTTTGATGAATCAATTTGTAGAAAATAATCCTGAGAGCCCTCGCTTGTATAAGGCGTATTTTGAGGCTGCAAATTACTTGTTTCACGAACAGCAATACGAACAGGCGTTGGATTTCTATCAAAAAGCTGATGTTCAGAGATTCACGAATAGCGAGGTTTTGGAGTATTTATATAAGAAAGGGTATTCGTATTACAAGATGAATGAAATCGCCGTGAATGCGGGCGAGCCGAAGGCAAACACGATTTATGCAGAAAAATCATCGTATTATGAATTGGCAAAACCGCTCTTCAAAGAGGTGAAAGATGCGACAAACACCCCGTATGCCGAAAATGCCTTGTTCTATTATTCGTATTTGGAATACGTCGATGGAAATTATGATGTTGCGATGACGGGATTTGAAAGTTTGGCCGATTCATCAATGTTTGCCCCGGTTGTTGCTCCTTATATTTGTCAGATTTATTATCAGAATGGCGAATACGACAAATTGATTCAATATGGGAAAAAGGTGGAAACGTCGGTGAATCCCAAATATCTTGGCGATGTGTATCGTGTGATGGCGGGTGCATATTACAAGACAATGCAGTATCAGCAGGCATTGCCATATTACGAGAAATATTTCGCTTCTTCGCCGGCTCCCACCAAAGTTGAATACTACGAAATGGGGCAGTTGTACTATCGTCTGGGTGAATATCAGAATGCGATAGACAAATTCCAGAAAGTTACTTCCGAAAATGACACGATTGCGCAAAACGCCTATTATCACATGGCTGACTGCTATTTGAAACTGTCACAGAAAGAAAAGGCGAGAAACGTGTTCTTTGCGTGTATGGGTTACGACGTATTTCCCGAAATTAAGGAAGATGCAATGTTTTGTTATGCAAAACTGACGTATGAACTCTCGTTTGCTCCGTTCAATGAGGCGATTACGGCAATGCGTACGTTTATGGATACTTATCCGAAGTCAAAATATAAAGACGAGGCAAACGGCTTGATGGTGAAAATTTATATGTCGTCGAAAAATTACGGCGATGCGCTGCGATCGTTGGAAAGCATAGGCACGCTGACGAGCGATTTGAAGATGGCATATCAGCAAATTGCCTATTATCGCGGACTTGAGTTGTTCAACAATCTGGAATATCAGGCAGCGATTTATATGTTGGACAAGTCAATGGAATATGGCATTTACGACAGAACAATCAATTCGTATTGTACGTATTGGAAAGCCGAAGCAAACTACAAATTGAACAAATATGCCGAAGCACAGAAATTGTTCAAAGATTATGTGGTTATGCAAGGTGCTTTTGGCACGCAGGAATATGAACGTTCACATTATAATATTGCTTATACCTATTTCGAGGAAGAAGCGTATTCTTCGGCCGCAATGTGGTTCCGAAAATATGTGGATATGGCAAAAGACAAGAAATCGGATATTTATACTGATGCGTTGATTCGTACGGGTGACAGTTATTATATGTTGAAGGATTTTTCGATGGCTGTGAAATACTACGACCAGGCAGTGAAGATTGGACGATTTGATGTTGAATATGCGTTGTTTCAAAAGGCCTTTTGTCAGGGATTGGATGACAATCAGTCGGGAAAAATCGAAACTTTGTCCGCTTTCTTGAATACCTACGTCAATTCTTCGTATTACGATGATGCTTTGTATGAACAAGCCGATGCGTATATGAAAACGGGTAAGAACGACAAGGCTGTAGAAAACTATAAGAATATCATAAACAATTATAAATCAAGTTCATACGTAAAACGTGCTTTGTTGCAATATGCCTTGATAGAGTACAATGGTTCAAATATTGATAACGCTCTCACGATGTATAAAGGTATTGTGGAACAATATCCAGGCTCTCAGGAGTCGATGACGGCGTTGAATATGATTCAGAATATCTATCGTAAGAAAAACGATATTGATTCGTTCTCTAACTACTTGAAACAGATTGGCGGTTACGACAATGTTACCGAAGCCCAGTTGGATTCTTTGAGTTTTGAAGTCGCACAAGAACTATATTTGGACGGTGATTGTGAAAAGGCCATGCCGTTGTTTAAGAGTTATTTGCAGAAATATGGTGACGGATTCTTTAAAATCAACGTACATTATTATTTAGGCGATTGTTTGTATAATCGTGGTTATCTGACCGACGCCTTGCCACATTTTGAATATGTGTTGCAACAACCTCATAGTGGTTTCACGGAACAATCGTTGGTATATGCGTCGCAAATCTTGATGACGTATTTCCGTTACGAACAGGCAGTTCCGTATTTAGTTCAATTGGAAACCGTTGCCGAGGCGAAACCAAACGTGTTGCTTTCTCGTAAGTTGCAAATCGAGGCATATTCGAAAATGAAGGAATATAGAAAGTTGGTCGAGGTTGTGGAGAACTTTATCGTTACCGAAAAAGTAACCGAAAACGATAAGCGTTGGGCTAATATGAATGCCGCAATTGCTTACGATTCTTTGGCCGATACCACAAATGCCTTGGTGAAATATCGTACAGTGGCTGTGGAATCTTCGACAGCTGAAGGTTCGGAGGCAAAATATAGGGTAGCGTCCATTTTATTTAATCAAAATCGATATGAGGAAGCAGAACGAGAAATACTCGATTTCTTGGAAAAAAGTTCTTCACATCAGTATTGGTTAGGAAAATCTTACATTTTGTGGGCTCGCATATTTATGGCTCGGAATGAATTGTTCCAGGCACGTTATACGTTACAAAACGTGTTGCAGCATTACAAAAATCAAGACGATGGCATTATTGCCGAAGTGAACGACACCTTGGACGAAATCACCGATATTGAAATGGCTCAGAAGGCACAAGAATCTCAATCGGTGGAAATTGATATGGAAAATAAGTAGAGACTTTGCACGAAATCAGTTCCTTTCTTGTCGTGTTGCATATTGAAAAGAGATTGCTACATTTGCATTCAAATTTTTGAACTATGAAGGTCTTACAAAAGATTAGTCAGTTCCTTTCGAATTACACGTCGCTATTCATTATTGCCATTGCCATAATCACGGCATTTTTCCCGACGTTGTTCGTGTGGGTGAAAGGTGACATTCAGTCATTGATTTTAGGATTAATCATGTTGTCGATGGGAATGACGTTGACGACGGATGACTTCAAAATTCTGGTCTCCAAACCTGTTGACATTATTGTTGGCGCATTGGCTCAATATACCTTGATGCCGACAATAGCATTTACATTGACTAAAATTTTCGGACTTGATCCTGCCATAGGCGTGGGTTTGATTTTGGTGGGTTGTTGTCCTGGTGGCGTTTCGTCAAACATTATGTCGTTCCTGTGTCGTGGCGATGTGGCGTTTTCGGTGGGAATGACGACGGTTACGACCTTGTTGTCGCCAATCGTCACGCCAATTTTGGTACTATTGTTGGCTGGACAATCCATTGACGTTGATGCATGGGGAATGTTTCGCTCCATTCTTTTGGTTACCTTGTTGCCTGTAACAATAGGTTTTTTGCTGAATCTGTTCTTTGGCAAAAAAGAATCGTTCGGTGAGGTGCGGAAAATAATGCCGGGTGTTTCGGTGCTTGGTTTGGCTTGCATTGTGGGAGGTGTTGTCGCTGTGAATGGTAGTCATTTCTTTACGTCGGGACTTGTGATTTTTGTCGCTATATTTTTCCATAATGCAATTGGCTATTTGTTGGGCTTTATTGTGGGAAAAGGTTTGCGGATGGGTACGGCAAAAAATCGTACAATTGCAATCGAAGTCGGTATGCAAAACGCTGGCTTGGCGACAAATTTGGCTTCGAAACATTTTACCGCTCTTCCCGAAGCTGCCGTTGTGGCAGCCGTTTCGTGTGTATGGCACTCGATTTCGGGAACTATTCTTGCAAATCTCTTTGTTCGTTGGGATAATTACAAATCCAAGAACGTGTAAAACGTGTTTTTGTGGTATGAGATTTCGGATAATGGGGTGAATTTTGCCTCGTTTTTCTGAAAAAATTGTAATTTGCAAACGAAATTTAATACTGAAATAATTACAAACAGATATAAAATGAGAAAATTTTTATTTGTCTTACTTAGTTTATTTTTAGTTTTTACAGTTACTGCTCAAGATTACGGAACGCAAATTCAGAATGGTGATTTTGAATCACCGTGGCAAACTTATAGTGGTGGAAACAAAAAACTTCTTGGAACAGAATATATATCGGGTAGCGAACCTTATCATTGGCATTCTTTTATGTCGGCACAAGGGGCAAGATTGGTGTTGTCTGCTGTGAAAAATCAAATAGCCCAAGATGGGAATACTCGTCCTGGTTCAACGGGAAGCAGTAGTGTGCGATTGTATGCTACAAAGACGTTGAGCGTTATTGCCAATGGTTCGTTGACAAATGGAAGAATGAACTGCGGTTCTACGTCGGCTTCGTCCAACGATAATAATATTTATACGGATAGAGGCTCTGGCGATTTTAATATGCCGTTTACGGGGCCTGTTCCTGATTCCTTGACTATTTGGGTAAGTTTTTACACGACGTCGGATGCGAATACGGCGGCAATTCACGCGGCTGTTCACGGCGATGCCAATTTTATATTGTATGGAAATGGTACTCAGTCGGACCAGTCTATGCAGGTTGCCAATGCAGAAATGAATTACAAAAGAACGACAACTGATAAAAACACGGTAAAATGGGAACGGAAGTCCATCCCGTTTGAGCCTATGGGAAATTGTACCGATATTAAATATCTGCTGGTTTCAATGTCAACCAACAATGTCCCTGCAAATGGCTCGGAAAACGATGTGGTGTATCTTGATGACATTGTGCTTATTTACAATCCTACGTTGCAAACGGGTGTGTTGGCTGAAACCACTTTCGAGGCGGAGCATAATACCGAAATTCCTATAGAGGTTCCATTTACCTTGACTGGCTCAATGAGCGTAAGTAACTTGAATGTTGCTGCAAATCAGGTAATTGCACAATTATCGGACGCAAACGGCAATTTCGACAATCCTATTGAGATAGGACGTGTCACAACCAATACGAGTGGTACGGTTTCTGCGAAAATTCCTGCTTCGGTGGGCGACGGAACGTATAAAGTGCGTGTAGTGTCAACCAATTATCCTATGACGGCTGCGCCAAGTTCTTCGGAAATCTCGATTACTCGCTACTATACCATTGCATTTGCCGATTTGGATGAGAATATCGCCACGTTGCAAGGTGCTGGAAAATACTATGTTGCTAATACAGAAACGATTACCGTCTCGGCAACGGCTGCTTCTTCCGAGTATGACTTTGCTTACTGGTTTGAAGATGGAACTGCCGTATCGCTTGACGCAGAATATACCTTTACGGCTGAGAAATCTCGTTTGTTGCAGGCCGTATTCAAAAAACAATGTACGGTTTCTGTCGTTTCCACAGAAGGTGGCGAGGTGAAATTTCAAGACGGAAAATATGCTGAAGGACAAGGACTGAGCATTACGGCAACGCCAGACGAAGGTTATTCGTTTCTGGGTTGGAAGGTGAATGACGAGGTGGTTTCCACAAATGCCACTTATTCATTCTCGGTTTCGGAAGATGTGACGCTGACTGCAGTGTTCGCAAAGACGGTTTCTATTGTCGCCACTGTCAATATTGACGGCGTTGGTGCTGTTTCGGGCGCGGGTGTTTATACGCTCGAAAATACCGACGAGGTTTCCGTTTCGCTCTATGCGGTTTCAAACGACGAAGATACGTATCGTTTTGTAAATTGGACGGAAAACGGCGAGATTGTTTCCACTTCGCCATCGTACGAGTTTACAACTTCGGAAAATAGAACGCTTGTCGCAAATTTTGAAAAACTGGTACGTATAACGGTTTCTTCGTCCGACGAAGCGTGCGTGGCGACAGGTGCCGGTATTTATACGACAGGCACGACGGTGAACTTATTTGCCATGCCTGATGGAAATACGGAATTTGTGGGCTGGTTTGAGGCCGATACCTTGTTCTCGGCAGCGACCTCGGTAGAATTTGTTGCCGATGCCGACAGAACATTTGTCGCCGTTTTCGGACAAGTTTATACGGTGACCGTACAAATGAATATTGACGGAGCAGCACAGATTTCTGGTGCGGGAACCTACCAAAATGGCGCATTGGTTGAACTTTCCGTTGTTCCAAACGATGGTTTTGTATTTGAAAATTGGACAATTCAAGGCGAGGAGGTTTCGGCAGAACCGACGTTTGCGTTTGAGGCGGATTCTTCGGTTACGATAGTTGCAAATTTCACCGAATTGGAAAAATATACGATAACGGCTGTTGCCGACGTGCCTGCCGCTGGTACGGTACTTGGTGCGGGAACGTATTACGAAGGTGCTGATGTGACACTTACCGCAGTTCCGAATAACGGTTATGAGTTCGTGAATTGGACTGAAAATGACGAGGTTATAGGTGAAGAACCGACACTTTCGTTTACGGCTCAGGAACAAAAAAATGTGGTGGCTCATTTTGAAGCAAATTTCGAAGGTTATACCGTTTCGTTGAATGTTGAAGAAGGCGGCATTGTTTCTGGTGCAGGTTTATATCCTGCCGAGTCGGAGGTGACGGTTACGGCAGAGCCACAGGGAAAATATTCGTTCATTGCGTGGACCGATTCCGAAGGCAACGAACTCTCGACCGATGCGTCGTACACGTTCGTAATTACTTCCGATGTGGCATTGACAGCCGTGTTCGAGAGATTCTATAGTAAATATACGATTGAGGTCGTTTCGGCTGACGAACAGGCAGGAACGGTGAGCGGTAGCGGAAAATATACCGAAGACGACGAGGTTACCGTTACGGCACTGCCGAACGATGGCTATCGTTTCTGGCGCTGGACCAACAATGGCGTTGAGGTGAGCACGTCGGC
>JAFZTG010000158.1 GCA_017618935.1 Bacteroidales bacterium
CCCTTTATCAGCGTTGTCTCGTCATAGATGTACAAAATTCTGGCGTAGGCAATGTTAGCCGATTCACTTTTATACCAACTTATTGTAACCTCGTTAGTGTAAGGATTTACAGACACATACGATATGTCGGTCGGGTCGATTTCTTCGGCAAAAAGCGACAGAAAACTGCTCATTAAAAACAGTCCCGCCAAAGCGATTTTTCGTTTCGTATGTTTAGCCAACCACAATTTCATACATTGAATCTTCGTGCAGATATTTGTTTGACAGTTCCAATAGTTCTTTGGCGGTGATTTTCCGTATTTTTGACCAAATATGTTGGTAATAGCCGACAAAATCAATGTCGTAACCTAATGTGTTTCTGAACATTTCGCTTGTCGCAAACGCACCGTCAAAGTTACGGACAAGGGTAGATTGCATATAGGCTTTCACCATATCAAGTTCGTCTTGTTGTACCATTTCTGTTCTTAAACGTCGAAGTTCGTCAGAAATTGCGTCCAATGCCTTTTGAGCGACATCTTTTCCCACACGCGACGTAATAATGAAATATCCCGCATGTTCCATCGAGATAATTCCTGAGCCAATACCGTAAGTATAACCCTTGTCTTCTCTAATGTTCGTCATCAATCGAGAACCGAAATAACCGCCTAAAATCGTGTTGAGAACTTGCAATGGTATGAAATCAGGATGACTTCTGTTAACCATAATTTTCCCCAGGTTGAGCGACGATTGCACGGCATTTTCTTTGGTAATCCAATGCTTTTTTTGTAAATCGCTAACTATATCGTATTCAATAGGTTGTGTTTTGTTATTTAAACTATTAAATTCGTTATGCTGAAGAAACGAGATAAGATTTTTTATTTCTTGCGATTTGGGATTTCCACAAATTACGATTGAGGTGTTTTCAGCAACATAATTCTGGTTGTGGAAACGAATCAAGTCATCTCGTGTAATATGCTCAAAATCATTTAATTGAATCGTTCTGCCGTAGGGGTGTTTTTCACCAAAGAGGGCTTGTGCCAGTTTCTTTTGTGAAAGCACTTCAACTCGTTCATTATCAACCTTAAAACGTTCTTTTCTTTTGAGAAGGCTTGTTTCAAGTTTATCTTCGGGAAACGTAGGATGAATAATGAAATCAGTGACGATTTTGATAGTTTCAGCCAAATGTTTTTCAAGGCAACAAACCGAAATGAGCGACCTGTCCTTAGTTGTGTGAAAGGAGATGTATGAACCTAGAAAATCAAGTCGTTCGGCGATTTGTTCCGAAGCCATTGTCGTGGAACCTTCTTGAAGCATCGCCAAGGTAGTGAGGGCGGTCAGCGAGAAATCTGACGCATATTCACCTGCTTTTATGATGAAGTCAATTTTTGTGATTTCTTGATCGTAAAGCGGAAACAAAAAAATGGGAATGCCATTGTCTGCCAAAAATCGTTCTGGTGCGTGCAACGAGAGCGATTTCAACTGTTTGAACGCTGGCGCCTTGTCTCTATGGAGTTTTCTCAGTTTCATTTTTATTATTTGATTTCAAAGGTACAAAAAAAGCGTGAGTAATCATTCGTTTTTAATATCTTTGACAAAAATTTTGATATGATTGTAGAATCCAACACGATATGTGCCATTGCGACGGCGCAGGGCAAAGGGGCAATAGCCGTCATACGGATTAGCGGCGAGGACACGAAGAACATCGTGTCGCGGATATTTCGGCCATATAAGGAAACTGCTGATTGGATGCACAAAGGGTATTCAATTCATTATGGCGAGATTTTCGATGGCGAAATTGTCATAGATTCCGTGTTGGTGTCGGTTTTCAATGCCCCAAATTCCTATACCGGCGAGGATTCTATGGAAATCAGCTGTCACGCATCGCACTATATTCAGCAAGAAATTTTGCGTCTTTTGGTGCAAAATGGTGCTCGGCTCGCTCATCCGGGGGAATTTACCCAACGGGCGTTTTTGAACAAGAAAATGGACTTGTCGCAAGCCGAAGCCGTGGCCGATTTGATAGCATCAAGTTCTGCTTCATCGCACCATTTGGCAATGTCGCAGATGAAAGGTGGTTATGCAAAGGAACTCAAGGATTTACGAGCTGTATTGCTGCAATTTCTTTCGCTTCTTGAACTTGAACTCGATTTCAGTGAGGAAGACTTGGAATTTGCCGACCGCAAACAATTGACCGACCTTTGTTCCGATTTAACCCACCGAGTGGAGAAACTTGTGCAGTCTTTCCGACTAGGAAACGCCATAAAACAAGGCGTTCCCGTATGTATAGTAGGCGAGCCGAACGTGGGGAAATCCACCTTGCTCAACGCGTTGCTCAACGAAGAGAAAGCAATCGTGTCGTCGATTCCAGGAACCACGCGCGACGTGATAGAAGACACGATGGTGATGGGCGGCGTGACCTTCCGTTTTATCGACACGGCAGGAATTCGCGAGACCGAAAACGAGATAGAACGAATTGGTATTCAAAAAACCTTCGAGAACATCGACAAGGCGACGTACATTCTCGTGTTGGTTGATGTAAATTCCGACAAACAGTTAGTGGCGCAAACCATTTCGACCATAAAAAAACATACGCCCGACAAGAAAATCTTCTTGATTGTCAACAAAATAGATACGAATCCCGATTATAAATGCCATCTGGCGAAAGCGGATTTTTCGGAACTGACGGAAAACGATTCTGTGGTATATATTTCGGCAAAAACGCACGAAAACATTGACAACTTGATAGACTTGCTGCTTGCCGAAGTCAATGCAGGCAACATTTCGCAGGACGATGCCATTGTCACAAATTTCCGCCACTACGAGGCCTTGAATCATGCGTTGGATTCACTTCACGCAATAGACGAAGGTTTTCAGAATGGTCTGACCAACGATTTGATCAGTCTTGAATTACGACAAGTTCTTCATTATCTGGGACTTATAACGGGTGAGATTTCCGAAGACGAAATGTTAGGAAATATATTCGCACACTTTTGCGTGGGCAAGTAGATTCCCCTAAACAAAACGATTCAATTCTCTATAAATCTTGATAAATAGTCGTTGTACGGCTTTTTATCGCTATTTATTTGTTACCAATTTTATATTTATAAACCGATTTTTAGACTAATTTTGTACCCCGTTTGTACCTCGTGGTAGAACGAAGCAGTAATATATCCAAGATGAAGAAGTGTGTACCTAATATTACCCAACAGTACCCATTATTGCGGGCGAATTTTAGTCTAATAAGTCCAAGATTTGAATCGCAATGCCAAATACTTATACAAAAGTCTGTGCTGTGTGTGGAAAGACTTTCACAGCTCACCAAAGCCGAACACAATGTTGTTCCGATGCTTGTTCCAAAAAGTTATACAAATTCAACAAGAAGAAAATTCTTGCCGAACGTACTCAACAAGATATTTTGGAGAAAAAACGAGAAGAATTGTTGTCGAAAACATTCCTTTCTATTTCAGATTCTGCCAAATTACTTGGAATGTCTCCGAAAACAATACGAAAGATGATAAGCAACGGTTCTCTCCAATCTATTAAATATGGTACTCGGTTGGTTCGTATTAGTGTTGATGATCTAAAAAATCCTCAAATACAACAAAATGAACCAATCAGGAATGATGATGTTGACTTGTCGCAATACTATACGGTCAAAGATGCTTTGAGTCATTTTGAAATATCATTAACCTGGTTTTATCATAAGATAAAGCCGTTAAACATTACACCTATAACATTCAAGGGCTGTGCCTATTATCCAAAGGAAACCTTGGAGAGAGTTTTCTATAAAAAGAAATATGCTCAAATCCAAGAATGGTTCAGCGTTTCCGAAATAGCAGAAAAATATCATTTAAGGGACAACTACGTATATGAATTTATCAGTGATCATAAAGAAATACCTCGAAAACGACAAGGAAAAAATGTTCTAATCTCAAAGGTGGATTGGGAGAATGCAAGAGGTATAAACATGGCTAATAATGAGGACTATTATTCAATTCCAGAAGCGACAAAAGTATTTTCTGTCGGACGTAGCCATTTATATGATGTGATAAGAGAACATAAGATTGATAAAATAAAAATAGGTCATTCCATTTATGTTTTGAAGGAAGACCTCAATAGAATAATGTTAAACCGCAAAAACTAAAAATTATGTATGCATCAAAAGTAACCTTGCGAAAAAAGCCTATCGCGAATGAAAAATTCAGTTTGTATTTGGATTATTATCCACCAATTCAAAATCCACGAACAAAAGAATTTAGCCGTCGGGAGTTTCTTGGAATTCACATTTTCGCCAATCCTAAAACCAAACATGAAAAAATGTACAATGGAAAGATGTTGGACGTTGCCAATGCAATATGTTCACAACGCCAGGTTGATATATTCAACAATAAATTTGGATTCATTGACACACAAATTGACAAAATAGATTTTATTGGCTTTTTCAGAAATGAGTGTGAGAATAGAGATAACAGATGGAATATCACGTTAAAGCACTTTTGTAGATTCACAGACAATTATTGTAAATTTGGAGATGTGAGTTATGAATTGTGTAATGGTTTTCGTCAATATTTATTAAGTACAAACGATTTAAGCCATCCCAACAAAAAACTACATATAAATTCAGCCTCTTCATATTGGAATACATTTAGAGCCGTATTAAAAGTTGCCTTGAAAAAGAAATTATTGAAAGAGGATTTTATGCTACAACTTGAACCTATCAAAACCATCGATACAAATAGGGAATTTTTGACAATTGAAGAGTTAAAAATACTTGCAAACACACCTTGCGACAATATGGAACTTAAAAGAGCAGCATTGTTTTCTGCTTTGACAGGTTTGCGAAGAAGTGATATTCTTAGTTTGCAATGGGAGAATGTGGAAATGTATCAAGATGGTGGGTATTGCATACGGACAACTACCCAAAAGACCAAAGCAAACATTGTCAATCCTATCTCATTTGAGGCATATAGACTTTGTGGAGAACCGAAGGATGAAGGAACCATATTTAAGTCCTTGACGACGTATGTTATCAATAAAGATTTACCTAAATGGGTTCGAAGAGCTGGTATAAAAAAGCACATCACTTTTCACTGTTTCCGTCATACGTTTGCCACATTGCTGATAGCAAAAGGAAACGATATTTACACCGTATCAAAAATGTTGTCTCATAGAAATGTAGCTACAACTCAAATTTATGCCCATATGATTGATTCTAAGAAACGTACTGCGGCAGAATCCATATCTCTACAATAACCAATAAAAAAGCCCGTCCTTTCGGGCGGGCTTGGCAATTGGTTACGTGATGTTTAGCCGATGGTCAGTTCCCCTAAGTAAATTGAAGTGGCGACACTCTTGCCGTCGGCAGAAATGAACCCTAAAAACGCCTCTACCTTACTACCTGTCCAGTCTGCGGGAACGGTAAGAGTAGTCTCCTCTTCAAAACGTCTGTTACCTGCCGTATTAAATACGGCTTCTTGTTTGCTCTTGTTGAACAACAACGGCATTGCAATGTCTGTTTGCAAAGCATTGCCTTTGCCACTATTGTCGTACCAATGGAATGTAACACCACCATTTGTGACGCTTGCATCCACACCATCTGCTGGCGTTAATGTGCCACGCGAAACCAACGCTTTTGAGTAGTCCAACTCAAAGTTGGGATATTCGCCTTTGATGGCGTTCTTGATGTTGTACGCCATAGCTGCGTTAAAACCAGTTTGTTTCACCGCATAAGGTCTGAAACCAATACGGATGTACGACGAAATTGGTTGCAAGAAAAACAATGTAGTCGCGAAGCGATTACGTTGTGTTACCTGTCCTCTCGTGCGTGGATTCTTGATAGACTCGGCTTTGGAACGCATGTAGTCAATGCCTTTCCAAGAAGCCCCGACAACGGTTCCCACTGTCCCGTGGAATCCGCCTAAAATACCTCTTTTAATTCTTCCCATAGTTATAAATTTTTAATTGTTATGTGAAATTATTTCGGACTTGGTATGGAGTTGGTACGGATTTGATTCGGACCAACTTTTTCCCTTATCCGTTGTGTAAAATTACTTAGAATTTCCGCAACTTCAATGAGTGTCGGTGCATTTGCCTTAGATTGCGTTAATCTGCTCGCAGAACGGCAAAAAAGCCCCGAATGGGGCTTTTATTTCGTTGCCGTGCGTGCTATTGCGAAACGCAGTTCTTTGAGTTTTTTCAACCTTTTGAGCGTTTCGGCTTGGCAAGCCTCAATGCCTGCAAGCATTCTTGACGTTTGTTCCATAACCTCTGGGGAGATGTTGCTCCAGAGTTCCGCGAATAATTTTCTATATTGCTCCAATCTCACAAACTCAATGACTGAGCCGTGCAAATATGGCCGTAGTTGCCCGGAGCAAAACAGAATGTTGGCAGCTGCACGAATGTGCCTGATGTCGGTTGCCGTGGCCGTGATTTCATAGCAGTTGGGACAAGGCTCGTCAAGAGGTTTGCCCGAATTGTTGCCACGGCTCAACACGTAAACGGCTGACGGATTTCGGGAGCCGTTGTAGGTCTTGATATTGATGTTTGAAACGTTGTTCATGATGTTGCGAAAAATGTCCCCGATGGTTAATCGGGGGAATGGTGTTTAACAAAATAACTCGTATGCGATTGTTTTAATCCATTGTTGCAGTTCCTTTACCTCGTCTTGTCTTTCACGGATTTTCACCTCTATGTCCTCAACGCAATCAAAAGCCGCCTTGATATCCTCTTTTGAGTGCGATTTGCAAAGGGCAAAATACAGTTCCTTGTATTTATCCAATTCAATAGTAGGAACGTTTTGCGTGAGTTTGGAACAGCCACAGCGAGGTGGCAACATTTGAGAGTAGTAAAGGAGCATTGCGACTTGGTGGGCATACGCAAAAGTTTCTAAATCTTTGGTACGAATGACAAAGCAATTCTTTTTAGGTTCAGAAATGATTGCGCCGACATTCTGACCAGTGGCGTCGATGAGAATGGAACCAGGGAACACATAAGCACCCGAAAATTTTTGAATTTCAATTGATGACATATTTTTATGATTTAAGGTTAAGCATTGAAAGAAGATTGTGCAATATGCTTGCATTGGGATTTGTAGGAAGCTTGCTCCGCCTTGCTTGACGGACACGGCAACGCCTTTATTTGTTTGTAGGCATTGAACAAATTTGAGTGTGGCACACTTGTGAGAATGCTGAGCAAGAGACGCCCGTAATCCCTATAGTGCAGCGTTTTGAAATTGCGGAACGACTTTGCATAAATCTCGGCAACACCGGCAAACTCAATAATTTTGGCGGCAACCCGAATGAGGGCGATATTTTCGGGCAAACAGGAAACAACCAATGAATTTTTCTCAATGGGATATTTGACGACAGTGCCCAATTTTGCGCCACAAGACACGATACAGACGTGAGGGGCTTTTAAGATGGTTCCCGACTGATAAGGGAACACGCGAATGTTAGATAACTCCATAGCTCAAATTTTTGAGGTTAATACTTAGAAAATGCCAATGAAAAGCGGTATAACTGCTTGATTGACATATAAATATACAAAATTCTATGGGTCTGCAATGGGAAAAACGTATTATTTTGCTTGAAAATGCAATTTTAACATACTGATATACAATAAGTTACAAAGACCGCAAAACGCTTGCAACGCACGGCGGACACATATTCCTATTATCCACATTCAACTTTTTCCAACTTGCGAAATGCTACAAGGGGCTGAGAGCCACGCACCCCAAAGCGGAAGCCGAAGAATGAGGCGGACGCTTTTAGCAAAATGGCGAAGGTTGTGTGAGGGGATTTTGCGAGGGCGTGGTCGAAAGCCCTACGAGAAGGTTTATTTCATCGCGGAAAAAATTATATTTGTAAAAAAAAAGTTATGGAAGCAAAAAAGAATGTTGAATATTTTTCAACTTATTTTTCAGGTTGGCCGAAAGATGTGATTCCCCGTCTAAAAGTGTCGGTAGGAATCTTTAAGAAGTCCTATAAATTTGTGAAAATTGGTATTACAAGCAATCCAGAGAATCGTTTTTCTCAACACAAGAAACACGATAAAAATTATTCATGGGAAAGAATGGTTGTAAAATATCAAACTACAAGTGTTGCAAATGCCAATGCTGTCGAAGATCATTTTATTGAAACGGATGATAGTCTGGTAAATATATGGACAGGATACAGTCACATGACCGAAAAAGGTCCTTATCATGTATATATTTTATTAGGAAATCATAAAAGACGAACACGCCGATAAAAAAGTTATTCTCGCAATGTGTATAGAGGGCTAATCTGCTGGTTTGAGGGGGCAGCTTTTTTAGTTAGG
>JAFZTG010000159.1 GCA_017618935.1 Bacteroidales bacterium
CTTATGGTTATTCCTATTCGTGGCGGAGTGGGCGTTGCAACATTGAGGACCGGCTCTGTGTATTTTTCGTCCCAAACGTTTGCCAATCATGCTGCGATAAACGATTATTGGCATTTCTTATATTCCTTCGCGTATCAAAACAGGGAACGACCAGAAGTTTTCATGGAACAACAAGAGTGCGATTCAATTTGTTCTCATTTGTTAAAGGAGAATGATGTACAACCGATATCGTTGTTGAATACGCAAAGACCGAATGTGCTTGTGTTCATTTTGGAAAGTTTCACAGCCGAGCATATTGGCGTGCTGGGCGGAATTAACGGGGTTACACCGTGTTTGGACTCGATTGCGAAATCGGGCGTTCTGTTCCGCAATTGTTATGGAAACGGAACGAAAAGCGAGATGGGCATTGTATCTGTTCTGAGCGGTTATCCCGCGTTGCCCAAAACGGCAATAATCAAATATAACGAAAAAGCCGAGAAATTGTCGTATCTGAGCAAGATGTTCGACTCGTTGGGCTACGAATTGTCGTTGTACCACGGAGGCGACATTCATTTTGCGAATATGAATTCCTATTTTCGTTTTGGCGGATTTGAAAAATGTGTGACGATAGATGATTTTGATCCCAAAGATGGCACGGCGAAATGGGGCGCATTCGACCACGTAGTGATGCAACGGATGTACGAAGACTTACATTCGGTGACTAAGCCGTTTTTCACGGTTTGTTACACGTTGAGCAGTCACGAACCATTTGATGTGCCTATGAAAAGCGAGTTTTTAAAATCAGACGAATATTCAAAGTTCTTGAATTCAATTCATTACGCCGATAGTTGTCTGGGTGATTTCATGAATAAAGCACGAAACGAATCGTGGTGGGATAATACGTTGATAGTGTTCGTTTCTGACCATGGGGCAAGAATTTCAAAAAATGCGCAGATTGTTTCGTCGCAGGAAAAATTCCATATTCCTATGATTTGGTCAGGTGGGGCAATACGAAAAGACACTGTTATTGACAATTTGCTATGTCAGTGCGATTTTCCCAAAATGCTGTGTAATCAGTTGAATATCAATTCGGGACAATTTGTGTTCAGCAAGGATGTCTTAAAATCCGATAATGCGTTTGCATTTTATGCATTTAATAATGGATTCGGTTATCTTTGTGATAATCAGTCGTTTTCGTGGGATAATACTAACTCGCAAATCATAACGCAAACCGATAATTTGCAGGATACCACGATTATGCAGGGGAAAGCACTTTTGCAGAAAGTGACAACTGATTTTTGTGAAAAATAAAGTTGGTGAATTTAGGTAATTGGAAAATTGATTTTTTGTATATTTGCACAATTTATAAAATCATAACGCTATGTCATATACAACGGATAGAATAATAGGCGAGGGGTTGACCTTCGACGACGTGTTGTTAGTACCTCGCTACTCTGAGGTGTTGCCTTATCAAGTAGATATAACAACAAAACTTACTCGTAACATTTCATTGAATTGTCCGATTATTTCGGCGGCAATGGATACCATTACCGATTCCCGTTTGGCAATAGCGATAGCCCGTGAAGGTGGTATCGGCATCATTCACAAGAATATGTCGATTGAGCAACAGGCGTTGGAGGTAAAACGTGTAAAACGTTGTGAAAATGGTATGATTTACGACCCTGTGACCATCACTCCCGAAGCGAAAGTTGCCGATGCATTCGGTTTGATGCAAGAATTTAAGATTGGTGGTATTCCCGTTGTTGACGAAAACAGAAAATTAGTCGGCATTGTGACCAACCGTGATTTGCGTTTTGTTTCCGACAAGTCGAAAAACATTGCCGAGGTTATGACCAAGGACAATTTGGTGACAATCAAGCAAGACGAAGTAGCGCAAGCAGCCGAGATTCTACAGGCACATAAGATTGAGAAACTTCCTGTTGTTGATGATTCAGGTAAATTGGTAGGTCTGTTGACCTATAAGGATATTTTCAAGGCAATTGATAATCCTCACGCTTGTAAGGATGCAAAAGGACGCTTGCGTGTTGGTGCGTCTATCGGTACGGCAGCAAACACATTTGACCGTTTGGAGGCACTCGTGCAAGCCGATGTCGATGTTGTTGTGATTGATACGGCTCATGGTCATTCAAAAGGTGTGATTGACACAGTTCGTGAGGCGAAAAAACGCTATCCGCAGATTGACTTCATAGCAGGAAACATTGCTACTGGCGAAGCAGCAAAGGCGTTGGTCGAAGCTGGTGCCGATGCAGTGAAGGTTGGTATTGGTCCAGGTTCTATTTGTACCACACGTATTATTGCCGGTATTGGCGTACCTCAGTTGTCGGCTGTGTTCGATGTGGCCGAGGCAATTAAGGGTACGGGCGTTCCACTTATTGCCGATGGTGGTATCCGTTATTCGGGCGATATAGTAAAAGCATTGGCGGCAGGAGCAAGTTCCGTGATGCTTGGCTCGCTGTTCGCAGGTTTGGAAGAATCTCCGGGCGACACTATCATTTATGAAGGAAGAAAATTCAAGGCATACCGTGGTATGGGTTCTTTGGAGGCAATGCAACAAGGTTCAAAAGACCGTTATTTCCAATCAAATGTTGCTGATGCGAAAAAGCTCGTTCCTGAAGGTATCGTTGCACGTGTGCCATATCGTGGTACATTGGCTGAGGAAGTGTATCAGTTGCTTGGCGGTCTTCGTTCAGGTATGGGATATTGCGGTGCTCCGACTATTGCCGAATTACGTAACTGCAAGTTCGTGAAAATCACCAATGCTGGATATGCCGAGAGCCATCCGCACGATGTGACTATTACGAGAGAAGCTCCAAATTATAGCAGATAAGAAGATAGCCTTTGCATTTCATGTTTTGCGAGTACACAGCTGCTTTCCAATAACTTGACAATTTTCGAGATTGCCATGATATTGATTGGCAGGTTTTTATGTGTGCGACATAATGAAAGATTGATAAAATGATACATGATTTGACAAAAGGTCGCCCTGCGAGTGTGATACTTCTGTTTGCCTTCCCCATTATCCTTGGAAACATATTCCAGCAGGTGTATAGTTTAGTTGACTCAATTATCGTTGGTAGATATGTGAGTTATCAGGCATTGGCGGGAGTGGGAATCACCAATGGACTGACGTTTTTCATTTTTGGTTTCGTGTTGGGAATCACTAGTGGTCTCGGCATAAAGACGGCACATTTTTTTGGCGCCAAGGATTTCGTGAAAATGCGTCAATCGTTGGGAACGGGATTCATCATTTGCATCGGGTTGTCAATCTTGTTAACCTCGTTGGCGGTGTTATCTATCAATCCTTCGTTACGTTTTATGGGTGCAGCCGAAGAGATTTATTATTATTCCCAGAGTTACTTGCGAATAACGTATTTCGGACTTGTCTCTCAAATTGCCTACAACGTGGTTGCGTGCATCCTGCGGGCGTTGGGCGATAGCAAGACGCCGTTGCTTTTCCTCATTTTTTCTTCGGTGCTGAATATCGATCTTGACATTTTGTTTGTGAAATATTTGGGCTGGGGAGTTCAGGGAGCCGCGTGGGCAACGGTCATTGCACAACTTATTTCGGCAATTTGCTGTTTTATCTATGTTTTTTCCCGCTACAAGGAGTTGCGTTTGCATAGGGAAGACTTCCGAACGAGTTGGTCTTTTGTTTGGGAACATTTACGGATAGGTATTCCTATGGCATTGCAGTTCAGCATTACCGCCTTTGGCGTGATAGTGTTGTATGCCGCTTTGAATGCGTTTCCCACGACATATATCGCAGGTTTTACGTCGGCAAGCAAGATTCAGAGTATTGGTATGCTCGTTCCCATTTCGTTGGGTGTTGCCATTGCGAATTATGTGGGACAGAATTATGGCGCCGGAAATTTGGTGAGAATGCGTGTCGGCGTGAATTCCGCCTTGATTATGTCGTCGTGCGTGTGTGTTGTCGTGAGCGTTACGATGGCTTTGTTTGCCACACCGCTGACCTCGTTGTTCTTGAACACTGACGTTTCTGGTGACGTTTCGGAAATTTATATGGCTTCTACACGCTATTTATACATTTCGGCATTGTTTTTCCCGTTTTTGTTCTTGCTTTTCATATACAGAAATGCGTTGCAAGGAGTGGGGAAGACCTTTATGCCGTTGATGGCGGGCGTTACCGAACTGGTGATTCGTGTCGTTGCCTCCCTGATTCTGCCAAATCATTTCGGATACAACGGTATCATCTTGGTTGACGTGTTGGCATGGGTGGGTGCGTGTTTGTTGCTGTTTGTATCGTATCGCATACAAATGCCACGTGGTCGCAAGTTCTATTTCCGATTGAGATAATTCCGAAATATACCTTAACTATAAAGAAATGAATTTCAAATTGAAACAGTTTATTTTGTGAGTGTTCCAAAACTATCTCAAAATTTATGTTGGAGTTCCCCAATTTTTCTATCTTTGTAACGATAAAAAAATATGAAATATGAAAGGTAAATATCAAAAGCTAATCATTATCGGTATTGCAGCCGTTTTCTTCTTGATAGTGTTTGGAAATAGTATGTTCATTAAGTTGGAAGCAACAGAACGTGGTGTGATTTTCCGTCAGTTCACTACAGGCTTGGATAAAGAAAATGTATATGAACCAGGTTTCCATATTATTGCGCCGTGGAATGATATGTATGTCTTTAACGTAGCAGAACAAAAAGTAGAAGAGACAATGGACGTTTTGGATAAAAATGGTCTTTCTATCAATATTGAAATCACCGTTCGTTTTTATCCTATTTATAACAGAGTAGGTTATTTGTACGAGCAATTCCGTACGGATTATGCCAATTTGTTGGTGATTCCCGAGGTTCGTTCTTCGGTTCGTCAGGTGGCAGGTCGTTATTCGGCAGAGGAAATTTATTCAACGAAACGTTCAGAAGTTGAGCAAACAATTATTGACGAAGCAGGAAAGAAACTTCGTGACAATCATATAGAAATGAAGGCTTTGCTGATTCGTTCTATCAATCTCCCACAAGACATCCGTCAAGCAATTGAAAGCAAGTTGAAACAAGAGCAAGAGGCACTTGCATATCAGTTCCGTCTGGAGAAAGAAAAATCGGAGGCAGAACGTAAGAGAATCGCTGCTGAAGGTGAAGCTCGTGCTAACAACATCATCAACAATAGTTTGACACCAAACTTGTTGAGAATGCGTGGTATAGAAGCAACACTGGAATTGAGCAAGTCACAAAACTCTAAGACAGTGATTGTAGGAAATGCAGGAAGCAACGGTCTTCCGTTGATTCTAGGATCTGATAAATAATCAGTGCAATAAAGATTGCGTTCTACTCCGTCATTTGAGATTGCATTTTTTCCAAATCCTCCCAAAATTCAGGATAAGACTTCGCTACACATTCGGGATTTTCGATTTCTACCGACGATTTTGCAAGCAAAGCGGCAACAGCGCCAGCCATAGCAATGCGGTGATCGTTGTTGGCGTGCATTTTTCCGCCTTGCAACGTGCCTCCGTAAATAATCATCGTATCGCCGTCGAGGTCGATTTTCGTGCCTAATTTGGCAAATTCCGTCTGCAACACAAGCGCCCTATTGCTTTCCTTGTGAGCAAGTCGTGACACACCTTGTATTTTTGTCGCGCCATCGCAATGTGCGGCAAGCGAAACAAGTGGCGGGAACAAGTCGGGACATTCCGTGGCGTCAAACGAGAATGCTTGCAATTTTGAGTGTGAGACAGAAATAGAGTTTTCATTAATAGCAACCTTTGCACCAACTTTTTGCAAGGCGTCAACAATGGCTTTGTCGGCCTGGCAAGAATCCATAGAAATGTTCTCAACCGTAACGTCGCCATTCAACGCGGCGGCAACAAGCAAAAACGCGGCTCCGCTCCAGTCGCCTTCCACACAGAAATCTTGTGCCATATAGGTTTGTTCGGCGGGAATTACAAAAGAATCGTAGTCGTGTCGTCCAACCGACACACCGAATTTCTTCATCATATCGAGCGTAATGTCAATGTACGGCTTGCTTTTCAAGTCCTTTACGCACAAAATCACGTCTTTTCGTGCGTATGGAGCGGCTATCAAAAGTCCTGTCAAAATTTGTGAACTGAGTGAACCATCAACGTTGGCGTAGCCACCAAGCATAGGGCCACACACCTGCACAGGAACAAAGCCGTTATTCGTCGTAATCTGCACGCCCAACTGACGAAGTGGCGATTCCAGTACATCAACGGGACGTTTCTTCAACGAGCCCTCGCCTTGCAAGGTAATGGCTTCGTGCCACAGCGAGGCAATCGGGGTGAACATTCGTATTCCCAAACCAGCTTCACCGCAATTCAACGTAAGCGTCTTAGGGTTGAGTCCACCAGTTATGATAACTTGCTCACCATCAACGGAAACGGTTGCGCCAAGATTTTCAGCTATTCTCAACGCCGCGTCGCTATCGTTGCTTGACGAGTAGCCAAACAAATGCGACGTTCCCTGTGCCAAAGCACTAATGGCTATTGCACGTTGCATAACGCTTTTCGATGCTGGTGGTTTTATGGTGCCACGCACCGTACTGGGTGATATTATTTTGTTTTCCATATTCGTTCAATTTCATCTTGTAAACGCTCCACAACGTGCTCGCGTGAGGTTGATTCAGTTGAAAAAACCACATTCGCCGTGTGAGCATATAATTCTTTTCTGTCGGAAAGAAGCTGTTCCAGTTTTCCAAGCGGATTATCGCCATGCAACAATGGTCGTTTGGAGATGGTTATTCGTTGAATAATAGATTGTGGTGTTGCGTAAAACCATAATACTAAAGAATAGTCTTTCAAAAGATTACGATTCGGTTCATTCAACACAATTCCACCACCACATGAAATCACACAAGGATTGTCGGCAACAAAAATGTTCGACAAGGTTTCTTTTTCCACGTTACGGAAATATGCCTCACCGTCTTTTGCAAAAATGTCGGGGATAGATCTCCCCTCTTTTGCAACTATCTCATCATCAATATCTTTGAAATCGTATTTCAGTGCATTGGCAAGATTTTTCCCATGTGTGGTTTTTCCCGCCCCCATAATGCCGATAGTGGAAATGATATGTTTCTTATCGGCAAGCGTGGGCTTTGCAAGTCCCAATTTCATCACTGATTTGTCGGGCGATTCGCCAAGAAACAACTTGTACGAAGCAACGGCCTGGTTGAGCAGCCAGTCTTCTGCCGAAACTATGGTACATTGTTTCCGCCTTGCCATCTCAATCAGCGGAGAACCTTTGTAATTCGCATCAAAAACAATGTGGTTCGGCGTGAGCCATTCCTCGCTGACGGGATTAACATTTTGTTGCAGTGCCGAGATGAGAATGTCGCAATGTTCCAGCAACTGCTGCAATTGTCCTATCGGAGCGAATTTACAGCCAATGAGTTGTGCCGTTTTTTCCGCTTTTTCAAGCGTTCGGTTTACGATTGTAACTTGTGCTCCGTGCGTATGAAGTCCGTATGCGGCAGCCTTGCCTGCGCCTCCGGCACCAATCACCACACATTGTTTACCTTGTAAGGAAATTCCCGCATCGATAAAACTTTGCACAACGCCATAGAAATCAGTATTATAGCCATGAAGTTCTCCATGCTCATTCACCACGGTATTTACACAACCTAAAATCTTCGCCTCGTCATGAACCACCGAAAGCAATGCCCCAATTTTTTCCTTGAACGGTGCCGTTACGTTCATTCCCCGAAGTCCCAGTTCGCGAAAAAGAAAGATTGCCTCCTCGGCTGTCTCAGCCATCAGATACAAGTATTCAGCATTTCTCCCGTCGTGCTGAAACTGCGTGTTAAACATATTGGGACTTTTACTGTGAAGAATCGGGTTTCCCGTGACGGCGAATAGTTGTGTGTTCATTATCTTTTCCAAAATGCTGGCATAAATAAAAGGAGAATGGTGAATATTTCCAAACGACCAATCAGCATCAATGCAGTCATAAGAATTTTTGACGCTGCAGGGAACGAGCTAAATTCCAGCAACATTCCCGACGGACAGAAGCCAATGCCGACGTTGGAAATCGACAATGCCGACGCCGAAAACGCCGTGTAGAAATCGTGACCGAAGAATGTAAGTGCCAACGCGCCAAGGAGGAATATCAATATGTACATAACAATAAACGCATATACATTGGAAATAATTTTTTTATCGACAGTTTTTTTGCTCATACGAAGCGTTAGAATTGCATTCGGATGAATGATTTGTTTGAGTGCCAAATAACTATTCTTTAATAAAATAGTAATTCTCACTGTTTTAATGGATCCACTTGTGGAACCTGCACACGCTCCGAAAAATGTAAGGATGAAGAAAAACATCATCGACGCACTTGGCATCATAGCGTAGTCGGTGGTGGTGAATCCTGTGGTGGTGGTGAATGCAATTACTTGGAACACAATAGTTCTGATGCTTAGTTCCACATCCTCAAATCGACCTTCTTTCCACAAGTTTATTCCCGCAATGATAATAGAAACACCAACGATAATGAGGATATAATTCCGTAGTTCCTCGTCTTTTGCCACAATGCGGAATTTGCCGTGAACCGCCA
>JAFZTG010000160.1 GCA_017618935.1 Bacteroidales bacterium
TACGAGAAAGCATACGAATATTGTCGCCAATCTATCGACCAAATGGGAAACAACGCCGAAGCAAAAACTATGGTGATGTGCTTGCAGGCCGCTGTCAAGAAATACCAAAACAAGACGATGGAGAAAACCGACGTGATTGCACTCTATCAAAAAATTACTGACGTATGCAATTACAACATCAGCAACGGGACGAAAAACGGTCAGGCATGTGAGAAACAAATGCCAGCCATCGAGCAATTATTCTTAAGCATCAAACCAGACTGCTCTGACCTGATAGCTTTGTTCGAGCCACAATTCAAGGCCGATCCAACGAACCCAGAATTGTTGACCAAAATCACCGACAACTTGTCAAAAGACTGTGCTTCATCGGATTTATATATGAAAGCATCGGTTGAATTGGACAAAATACAACCATCAGCTCAGTCAAAACGTAAATTGGGCGATATGTATGCAGAGAAAAAACAGATCTCTACGGCAATGGATTATTATAAGGAAGCCATTTCGTTAGAAACAGAAGACTCGAGAAAAGCAGCCATCTACTACAAAATGGCAACCATCACATCGGGAGCAACTTCCGTTTCGTATGCTAACAAAGCATTATCGTTCAATTCAAGTTTAGGTTCTGCTTACCTTGTAATCGCGAGCAAATATGCAGAATCGGCAGCTTCTTGTGCAAGCGGTGCGGAATTTCCTGACTTGGAAAAATGGAAAGTATACTGGGTGGCATACGACATGTGTATGAAGGCCAAAGCAGTTGATCCTTCAATTGCATCACAAGCAAATAGTTATGCTGCAAATTACAAGTCACATTTCCCCGACGTGGAGGCATTGTTCGGATATAACGTGACAGAAGGAACGACTCAAACCGTGGGTTGTTGGATAAATCAAACGACAACGGCAAAAGTTAAATAATTTTGCAAATCATTTGTTTCCATAAAACACATTTGTTCAATATGATGGGTATGATACTATCCATCATATTGTTTTTTTCGTGTAACAACGACATGAAAAATGTGATACAAGTGTCGGAATTCGAGAAATTACCCGAATTATCGAGCGAGAACATTCATTTTTCCCAAAGCGAATACGGAAAGATCGTCATCAGCATAGAAACCCCTGAATTGACCAAGACGAAAAAAGGAGAAGAAGACGACGAGGCAGAGATAATGGAATTCCCCAAAGGCATTCGCGTTGTGCAGTATTCCTCGTACCCCGACACGCTTACTATGATTTCCGCAAATTACGCGGTAAACAATAGTGAAAAAGGCGTTTGGGAAGCACGAGGAAACGTGGTTGCAAAAAATGTAAAGAATCAAGAATGTCTGAATACCGAATATCTTATCTGGGACCAGAAAAAAGGAATAATTTATTCTAACCAGAAAGTTCAGGTGAGTACCCCCGATGACATTATTTTTGGCGAAGGTTTCAAGTCCGACGACCAATTCACCGACTGGCAAGTGGAAAAAGTAACTGGTGTCATCACATTTGAAAACGAAAATTTCACAAACGAAGACGATGGAGAAGAACAATAACGCAGAAAAGCGATACAACATATACATTATTATAATGGAATACGCGTGGCTGACGATTGCAATATCATCGCTTGTCACCGCCATTATTGATTTTTACTACCACGGATGGAACAATGAATGTCTCAAATTTGGTATTTTGACACTTCTTTCATTTGGTATGTATTGTTTCAGAAGATACAAACGGAAAAAGGACGCGAACAAATAGATGAAAAAAAAACTCATTGAGCAACAATAATTATGTAATTTTATTATCTTTGCCCACCTAAAATTATAAACGTATATAAAGAAATAGACATAATAATATGGCAGCAATTCAAACATTACGAAAAAATTCGTGGATTTTAACCATCGTTATCGGTTTAGCACTTTTAGCTTTCATTGTAACAGGTCTTGATACCTCATTGTTCAACTCAAAACAAAGCAATGTCATTGCCGAAGTTGACGGTCAGGAATACACCTACGATGAATATTACAGCATCTACGAACTACTTGAAAATCAGCAAAAAGGCAACAGCCAAGATTTGTCGTATGCACAAAAGGAACAAGTTCACACCAGTGCATGGAGATCGTTCTTGACAGGTATTTTATTCGAGCACAGTTACAAAAACCTTGGTTTGAGTTCATACAAAGAAAATCTTAACATGCAAGGGATTTCCGACGATGAATTCCAAGACATTACCGTTGGTGACAACACAGATCCTGAACTGCAATACTATTTCAGAAACCCTCAAACAGGTCAGTTCGACAAGGAAATGTTAATCAACGTGTTATCAAACCTTGCAGCTTACAAAGAACAAAATCCCGACTTTTATGAAAGCTGGATTCAATTTGAAAAGACACTTCACGAGAACACGCTTCGTAAAAAATACGTAAGTCTTATTTCTAATGGTATTTATACAACTAACTTGGAAGCAGAAGAATTGGCAAATACAAAAAATAACCAATTCAATATCAATTTCGTACAAATTCCTTACGAAACAATTGCTGACAGCACCATTACCGTTACCGACAAAGAAGTTGCCGATTACTATAAGACTATCAACTACGAAAGTCGTTTCAAACAAGAAGCAGGCGTTTCATTTGAATATGTGACATTTGACATTTATCCAACTGAAGCCGATGTAAAAGCGACAGAAGATGCAGTTGCCGCAAAGGCAGAAGATTTCAAGAACAGTAAAAACGATGTTTTGTTCCTCAATCTTAATTCAGACACGAAATTTAACGCCAACTATAACAAGAAAGGTGACTTACAACCATCACTTGACACATTTGCATTCGCTGGTCAAATTGGCGACATCACCGATGTATATTTTGAAAACAACAGCTACAACATCGCAAAAATTTCAGACATCCGTCCATGCGCAGATTCTGCAAAAGTTCGTCACATTCTTGTAAACAACGATAATGCGTATGAGCTCATCGACAGTTTGAAGAAATTGGTTGAAAACGGTGCCGATTTCGCAGCATTGGCACGCGAATACTCGGTAGATTCAGTTTCTGCCGTTAATGGTGGTATTATTGACTGGTTCAAAGAAGGACAAATGGTTAAGTCATTCCAAGATTCAAGTTTCTTCGGCGAAGTTGGCAAGTTATATATTGCACCATCGAATTATGGTTTGCACTTGATTCAGATTTTGGCACAAGGACCAAAATCAAAACGAGTACAAGTACAAGTTTTCTCAAAAGCAGTTTCGTATTCACAAAACACACGTTCAAAAGTATATCAAAACGCTGTTAAATTCGTTTCTGAAAACAGAACGAAAGAACAATTTGACGCAGCAGTTGAGGCAGACGAAAGCTTGGTAAAACGAGTTGAACGCAATTCGGAAGAGAATCAACGTGTGATTGTCGGTATTGACGATTCACGTCAGGTAATCCGTTGGGTACATCAAAACAAGGACAAAGTCAACGAAGTTTCCGAGATTTTCCGTTGTGGTGACAAATTCCTTGTTGCCGTTATCACAAGCGTTAACAAAGAAGGTGCTATGCCTTTGGAAGATGTGAATGAACTCGTTTCAAACGAATTGAAACACGAGAAGAAGAAACAAATCATCTTGGACGAATTGAAAAATGCAGATTGTTCTTCATTAGAAGCATTGTCACAAGCAAAATCAGTTCAAATACAAGAATCGGCAAATGCTTCGTTCGCATCGCCAAGTGCACCAAGCATTGGTATGGAGCCAGAACTCATCGCTACCCTTTCAACAATGGAACCAGGAGTATTGACAAGTCCTATTGCAGGTAAAAGAAGCGTATATGTTGCAAAAGTCACCTCGAAGAACGAGACAGACTTGACAACAGCCGACAAAGAAAAAACGATGCAACAACAAAGAATGTCGTCGGTCATTACAAATAGCATTTATAGAATACTTGAAGACAAAGCTGAAATTGAAGATAATAGAATAAATTTTAACTAATCTTGCTTTTTTTAGTTGGATTTACAAAAAATTATTACATTTGCTTAAAATACACTTTGTAAAATTCAGTATTAATTAAAAAAGAAAGAATTATGAAAAAGTATTTTTCTACAATAATCTGCCTACTCGGATTTTTTGCATTAGTAGTAACTTCGTGTAAAAAAGACGAAGAATGTATTGATTGTAAGGCAAATGACATTGCTAAACGTACGATAGTACTTGGTAGCGGTGATAGTACAATAACGATTTACCCTGTAATGACACCGAACAATCACCCTATCTGTGATTCAATGGTTTATTTTCCAGATTGGGGTACATACGTAGAACCATACAAGGTTTACAAATACCAACATCTATGTTCATTCCAAGAAGCTGTTGATTCTATCAAAGCCGGGAATGATACAGCATGTCCTTGTAGAAAGAATCTTGACACGGTATATAATGATGACAAAAATTCATTTTTCTACATAGAAAATATAACGAAATTCCCGAAGAACAGGCTTATTATCAAAACAAACATAGACTCTACACAATTGAGAACTTATGAAGACTATGATAACAAGAACAACCAATTCATCGGTGAGGTTTCTACAGATACGGCTCTTGGATATTATGAATACTATTATACAAGACCGTTAGCATCGGGCGTTTACTCATACACCCTTATCCTTTATAAGGATGATATGCGTTCTATAGTGTTAGGAGATACTATCATTGGTAATTTTGCCATTGTTCGTTCACCTAAGGCTCTTAATAGAAATTGTTTTTATGAGGCGAAAGATGAAGGAGACCCAATTTTATCAAAATAAAAATTGGTAAATATTTGATTATTACATTAATAAATGTAAATTTGCAGGCGAATTAGAAAGACAATTAGTAACAATTTAAATAAAAAAAGAAATGACAAAAGCAGATATCGTAAACGAGGTTTCTAAAAAAACAGGAGTTGAGAAAGTAGTGGTACAAAAAGTACTTGAAACTTCGATGGACGCAATTAAGAAAGCTTTAAAAGAAGGAAATAATGTTTACCTTCGTAGTTTTGGTAGTTTTGTTGTAAAAAAACGTGCCGAAAAGACAGCAAGAAACATCATCAAGAATACAACGATGAAAATTCCTGCTCACAATGTACCAGCATTCAAGCCAGCAAAAACATTTGTTTCAGTAGTAAAAAATAACAATAAATAATTGGAGGATTAAGTTATGCCTAACGGAAAGAAACATAAACGTCACAAAATGGCGACGCACAAAAGAAAAAAACGTCTAAGAAAGAATCGTCATAAGAAGAAATAATTATTATTCTTAGTTCAATCATAAAATAATCCATTATTGCTATCAATAATGGATTATTTGTAACTACTATATCGTGAGTAAGAGCATTGTAATACGGGAACAAGGACAGGTTGTTGATATAGCATTATTAGAAGATAATAAGCTAATGGAATATGTTTCGAGCAACAACACGGTAAACTTTGCGGTTGGAGACATTTATCTCGCAAAAATAAAAAAAGTCATTCCTTCCTTAAATGCTGTGTTCGTGGATTTAGGTTACGAACATGCAGCATTTCTTCATTACAATGATTTAGGTCCGCAGTTCAAAACACTTCATACCACGGTAAAAACAATTATTGAAGGGAAAAAGCTTCAAAAGTTCTCGGACCTGGAACAAGAAGCTGATATTGATAAAAATGGCGCCGTTTCCGATATTTTACAGATTGGCGATCACATTTTGGTTCAAATAGCAAAAGAACCTATTTCGACAAAAGGACCTAAACTAAGTTCCGAAATTTCATTGGCAGGCAGAAATATCATACTACTCCCCTTTTCCAATAAAATTTCAATCTCACAAAAAATAGAATTAAACGAAGAGAAAAATCGTCTTCGTAAAATTACACGAACATTGATTCCACAAAATTATGGAGCCATTATTCGTACCGCCGCGGAAGGTTGCAGCTTAGAATCTATCGAAAAAGAAATAAACGAATTAGTTGCTAAGTGGGAACTTATTCTACAAAAAATCCGTGAGGTTAAAAACAAAACGCCGTATCTCATTCAGCGAGAAGTTGACAGAGTTTCTTCTCTGTTACGTGACATTTATAACCCCACGTACACCGATATTATTGTAAATGACAAGGCTCTCTTTGAAGAAGTTCGTGAATACATTGCATCTATTGCTCCAGACCAAGAAAAGAATGTAAAACTATACTCTGCCGGGCCTCCTATTTTTGAACAATACGGCATAGAACGACAGATTAAGAGTTCTTTCGGAAGAACTATTCCTGTAAAAAGCGGTGCATACTTAATCATAGAGAAAACGGAAGCGTTACACGTGATTGACGTCAACAGCGGAAATAGGACGAAGGCCGACAAAGACCAGGAAGGAAACGCTATTGAAGTAAATCTTGCTTCTGCCATCGAAATAGCAAGACAAATTCGTCTTCGCGATTTAGGAGGAATTGTTATCGTTGATTTTATCGATATGAAAAACAATGATAACAAAATCAAATTGTTCGAGACAATGCAAGAAGCAATGGCAGAGGACAGAGCGAAACACAACATTCTGCCATTGACAAAATTCGGATTGATGCAAATCACCCGTCAACGCGTGAGACCAGAGCAAAAGACGAACACAAACGAAACATGTCCGTCGTGCAACGGAACAGGCATTGTCGCACCATCGGTCAATTTGCCATTAGAAATAGAAAACGAGATTTCATATATTCGCAAGAATACATCGTATAAGAAAATTGTAGTGAAAGTTCATCCATTTGTGGCTTCATACTTGAAAAAAGGACTCTTTTCTACGGAATTACGATGGAAAATGAAATACGGATTCAACACCAAAGTGGTTGCCTCGCACGAGAACACCTTTTTGGAATACAAGTTCGAGACAAATAATCAAGAAAAAATCATACTCTAAATCAATACGTTATGAAAAAAACACTCATTTTCCTTTGCACACTTTTCATAGCACTTTGTTCATTTTCACAAAAAAAAGGTGCTGATACATTGAATTATATGGATGCCAACGGCAAAAAACAAGGTCATTGGATTCAAAAATATCAAAACGGCAACGTTCAATTTGAAGGATATTTCAAAAACAATGTTCCTGTCGGTCAATTCAAGAAATATCACGAAAACGGTCAGTTGAAATACGATATGTTTTACGATACCAAAGATGCAAATCGTGTTACTGTAACTATGTACGATATAGCAGGAGAACTTTCAGCCAAAGGAGAATACTACGCAAAGAAGAAAAATGGCACGTGGCAATATTATGGCAGCAACAACCAGGTTATAATGGAAGAAAACTACAATCACGGCATGTTGGACGGGAAAAGCACCGTTTTTTGGCAAAGCAATCCAACACAACCGATGGAAATCAAATATTGGAAAGACAGTTTGAAGCACGGTGACTGGATGTGGTTCTACGAAGATGGAAAAGTACGTCAGAAAACACACTATATCGAAAATAAATTGAATGGTGAATTTCTTGTGTTCTTTTCCGACGGCACGCAACATATAAAAGGTGCATACAAAAACGACCTTCGTGACGGATTATGGGAGTATTTCAACGAGGACGGCTCGTCAAAAATCAAAATTGATTACAAAGACGGTAAAATAGTTAATGAAGATGAGTTTGAGAAAGCCCAAACGAAACTCATTAACGAAGAATATATAGAACAAGAAGGCAAACATATAGATCCACAAGATTTCTTAGACAATCCTGAGGCTTATATTTTCGGCACGCAAAACACTGAGGAACAAGCACCTACGCCAAAAGCAAAAAAGAAAAAAGAGAAATCTAAAAAATAGTTTGACACATTAAAAGATTTATGTATCTTTGCCTCGCAAAAAAAAGAAGTAATTTATAATAAGATATACAATGAAAACAGGTCTTCATCCAGAAAATTATCGCTTAGTAGCATTCAAGGATATGTCAAATGAGAAAGTATTCATTACTCGCTCATGTGCACCATCAAAAGAAACTATCACTGTTGACGGTGTTGAATATCCAGTAATAAAATTGGAAGTTTCAAGTTACTCTCACCCATTCTTCACAGGTAAGATGAAATTTGTTGATACGGCTGGTCGTGTTGATAAATTCCGTAACAAGTACAAAGCACATTACGAGAAAATGGCTTCAAAATAGTTAGTTGTTGGTTTGTTCATAATTTAAAAGGCCTCGCTTGAATAAAGCGGGGCTTTTTATTTTTCGCATATTTTCTTTGTAAATCCAAGTTTTGTCAATACTTTTGCATCGGAGTAAGTCTTGTACGACCAGCTCCTGCTGAACCCCCCCAGATCCGGAAGGAAGCAAGGGTAGGCGGTTGTAGCGGTGCGATACAAGGAGCTTACTCCTTTTTTATTGAATCTTATGGCGGAATATTTCAAATTATACAACGAAAATCCCAACGAACGCCTCATAAAACAAATTGTAGATATCTTACGAGACGGAGGCATTATCATCTATCCTACCGACACGGTCTATGGATTTGGTTGCGACATTACAAATCAGAAAGCTGTGGAACGCGTTGCACGAATTAAGGGAATCAAACTGGAGAAAGCAAATTTCTCTTTCATCTGTTATGATTTAAGCAATCTTTCAGAGTTCACGAAAGTAGCAAGCAATCAGGTTTTTAAGACAATGAAACGAAATTTGCCGGGCCCTTTCACATTTATTCTGAATGCAAACTCCAACGTTCCCAAACTCTTCAAAAGCAAGAAGAAAACTGTCGGTATTCGTATTCCCGATAACAATATCTGCCGCGCAATCGTGAAGGAATTAGGCAATCCCATATTGACGAGTTCCGTGAAAAGCAAGGATGAAATCTTGGAGTATCTTACCGACCCCGAAATCATTAAAGAAGAATACGATAATTTAGTTGATGCTGTAATTGACGGAGGCATGGGAAACAACGTCCCCTCGACTGTTGTAGATTGCTCAAACGAGGAAATAGAAATTGTGCGCCAAGGTTTAGGCGAACTTGAATAACTATTTCAGTTGCGAGTCATAGTACGGAGAAACCTTCCATTCTCCATCAAACAATAACGAAAAATCACCCGATTCAAGAGCAAAGTAGCGTTTCCCTATATACTGTGGGAAATCACTCTGTTGATAGATTTCAAGCACTTTTTGCATCAATTGGTCATTATTCTCAAATGAGCAATTGGTTTCTGGAATGCTTTTTATTGTTGGATATAATAGATATTTCCCTTTATAATTCATTATCAACATGGAATCGTTTTTCAAAGGCATTTCTTGGCATCCCACAGAATAACTCTCGTAATTGAACCGCAAAATTACCAACGAGTCTTCAATCGTAAACGTTCCGTTCTCCTTGAAGGCGTGTCCGACCTTGCTGGTAGCTTCATATACAAATGTGCCGTTGGTGTCCAATGCAATGCTGACTTCACTCAAATCGGATTTTTTTGAGAAAACAACAGGATTTTTTTTGCCACATGCAGAGAACAAAAATATTGTCAAGAAAATGGAGAGCAATACGTTTCTCATCGTTTTATTTTTTTGTAAAAGTACGATTTTTTCATTGACACACCATTATTACCAATAAAAAAGAGTTTTTTTCGTTTTTGCAATGTATGTATGTGTTATTTTTGCAGTATGAAACATTGGTTAGTCATCGTTTTGTTGTGCCTTACGCAAATACTTTTTGCACAAGAAAAAGGTATTTTGCAAGGAACGGTATCTGACAAGAAAGGAGCACCAATATCATACGTTTCTGTTGCTTGCGAAGGCGCATATTGTCTGACCAAGGACGATGGCTCTTTTCAGTTGGAAATACCCAAAAACAAAGAATGTGTAGTATATTTTCAAAAAATTGGTTTTGAGGAATATTCAAAAAAAATAATTCTCACATCTTCAACTCAAACACTTTCAGTTGTTTTACGAGAGAATGTCGTTAAAATCAAGCAAATAGACGTTTCGTCGAATAGGGAAGCCGAAGACAACACGGTACATCTTTCTGCAGAAAAGACAAAGGCCTTGGCAGACCTTTCAATGACGGGAATTGAAGGTGGTTTGAAAACATTTGCAGGAGTAAACTCCAAGTCAGAATTAAGTTCACAGTATTCAGTTCGAGGAGGAAGTTATGACGAGAATCTCGTGTATGTGAACGGAGTGCCCGCTTTTAAGCCCAATATGGCTCGTTCCGACAAACAGGAAGGATTGAGTATCATAAATCCCTATATGGTTGAGCGAGTTGACTTTTCAAGCGGTGGTTTTGACATTTGCTACGGCGACAAGATGTCGAGCGTGCTGAATGTGACGTACAAAGATGTGGAGCAATTTCAACTGCAAGCCGATGCAAGTCTTATGGACGCAAACGTCACCGTGCAAAGAATTGACAAAAGCAAAAAACTGAGCATTCTTGCCGGCGGACGATACAAAAACACCTCACTCGTATTGAAAACACTTGATGAATCAGGAGAATACAAACCTATTTTCTACGACGTGCAAAGTTTATTGAAATACAAGATATCACCCAAAGCAACGCTTTCGTATTGGATTTACGGAGCAAACAACACCTACTCGTTTCTTCCCGACAAGCGTGTGACCGACTTTGGAGGACAGGCACAAACCTACAAAATGACCATTTATTTCGAGGGTGGTGAAAAATACACCTACCAACACTTGGGTAACTCCCTTGCTTTGAATTACCAACCAACCGAACATACACAACTTGATTTCAAGACCTTATATTACCATGCTCTTGAAAATGAGAACTTCGACGTATTAAGTCAATATCGCTTGAGCGAAAGTTTTAGCAATGGTGAAACACTTGTAGAAGACTCGACGGCAATACTTGCGGTCGGGAGTTTTCTTGAACATGGTCGAAACAAATTACGCACGAATAATCTTACTTGCATGCACGACGGAAAGTATGTAAAAGGTTCTTTCTCAACGTATTGGGGACTTTCATTCAGTTCATCGGATTATAACGTGCGCTACAATGAATGGACGTACATAGATTCCGCGAATTACGTGGTTCCCTATTGCGATACGGCAATAAACCTCAAAAATACGGCAAATTCACAATTCACTCACGTTCAAAACATTGGCGCGGCATATTTGGGATTTTCAAAACGATTTGCATTTAGCAACAATATTGGTACTACCCTAAAACTTAACGCCGGCATTCGTTCAACCTATGACACCTACTCCGAGCAGTTGCTCTTCAATCCCCGTCTGCGCTTATTGTTGAGACCAAACCAAGACAAATCAAACAGAATATCGTTTGCTGCGGGAATCTATTATCAACCAGCTGAAATCAAGGAGTTGATTGACAAGAGTGGGCAATATCATACAGGCATTAAACCTCAAAAGTCAACGCATTTTGTTTTAGGATATTCGCAAAATCTCAAAATTTGGGACAGAACTTTCTTTTGGAATACCGAATTGTACGCAAAATTGCTTAGGAACAATGTTCCTTACATCATTGACAACGTATCAATCACTTATTACCCCGAATTGTGTGCCGACGGCTACATTACGGGAATTGACACAAAACTCAACGGAGAATTTGTTCCTGGTGTTGAGTCGTGGACAAACCTTTCGCTTATGAGGGCTCGCGAGCATTTACAAGACAATTCGTCAAAAGAAATTCGTAGGGCAAACGACCAATTAGTCAATTTCAGTATGTTTTTCCAAGACTATTTGCCTGGAAGCGAACGTCTGAAAATGAATCTCACGTTTATGGTCGGTTCCAACATCCCAACAGCGAAACCCACGGCGACCTACAATGAATTCGACGAATATAAAATTTCATCTTACACCCGTCTTGACATAGGATTTTTGTACGTTCTGCTCAATGCTGACGAGGATTCACAGCGTACGATAAAAAATCTATCCCTCGGCTTGGAAATATTTAATTTATTCGACAACGCGAACAAGATTTCGTATTTCTGGATTGAAGACGTTTCAAACAGATATTTCGCCGTGCCGAATTATCTAACTTCTAGACGTGTGAACCTAAAATTATCGATAAAAATATGACAATAGCATTTAAACATCCCGAATACCTCTATTTCCTCTGTGCGATTGTCATACCAATCATCATACACTTATTCTCGTTTCGGAAATACAAGAAAATCTACTATCACAACATACATCTTATTAAATCGATACAAATAGAACAAAATAGCACGAAATCAAAACTCAAAGAGCTATTGATTCTTGCGTCACGTATCGGTTTTATCATATTTCTTGTGCTGACATTTGCCCAGCCATACATTCCAAACAAAGACGCAAACAAGGAATCGGCTAACAAAGCAATTGCCTTGTACATAGACAATTCCTTCAGCACACAGGCAGAATCGGCTAACGGCATAGTGCTTGAATATGAGAAAATAAAAGCAAATCAAATTATTGAAGCATATCCGGCAAATACTCAGTTCTATCTATTTACAAACGCATTGAATTCAACAGAACTATTGCCAAAAACAAAGGAAGAGATACAAAACGAAATAGAACAGATAACAACCTATCCCCAAAGCAAAAAACTGTCGGAAATCGATAAGAAAATACAAACATGTGCCAGTCAAAACAAAATAAACATAGAATGCCACATTCTTTCCGATTATCAGAAAAATACGTTTGATATTGCCAACATTTCACAAATCGACGCCGTGGATTATTTTATGTATTACGTTGGTAATCAAAGCATAAACAATGTTTCCATTGACAGTTGTTATTTTGAAAATCAGCAACATAGTTTGGGACAAACGGAGAAAATGATCTGCGTTGTTTCAAACAACAGCGACGAAACCTTTGCCAACTATCCCATCAAACTATACATAAATGATTCATTAAAAGCCATTACGACAACGAATCTGAAACCACATTCAACGGTCAAAGCGCCAATAGAATATACGCTTGCTGAAAACGGCATTATTTCGGGAAAAATAGAAATCGAGGATTATCCGATTTTGTACGATAACGCTTATTATTTCTCATATTTTACAGAGAATCAAATACTTATTGCAGACTTATGCGAAAAGACACCGAATCAGTACATTTCGGCACTATGCAAAAAGAAACAAGAATTTTCGTTGACTGCAATGCCAATTAGCACTATAGACTATTCACAACTACATAGGTATCAAGTCATTATACTTGACGGACTTACCACGATTTCAACAGGTTTGATTGACGAATTACAAAAACTGAAACATTTGGGAACGACCATTATTTGTATTCCATCAAAAGAAATTGATATAACCACATATAACAAATTACTGTCATTTTACGGAAAACAACAGATAACCGCAGTTGATAACACACAAACTACAATAGAATCAATAGACTTTAACAATATCATATTCAAAAACGTAATAGAAAAAAACAAAGGAAATTATAGTTATCCAACAATAAATACCTACTACCAAATACAACCAACACAAAACAATACGCTCATAACATTAGAAAACAAATATCCGTTCCTATTGCAACAAACACAGAAGAACACCCAATTTTTCTTTTTCAGTTCACCGTTTGAAAGAACAGTGAACAATTTTGTCACTTCGCCATTGTTCGTCAGCCTTTACAATATGCTTCGTTACGTTTCGTACAACAATCCGCTACAAACCACATTGGGAAGCAGTTCCGACATATTCTTACAGCAAGAAATCGGTGACGAGGCTATTCATATTGAAAACACACAAAAGCACGTGGATATTATTCCCCAATACAGAAAAGACTATCAAACAGGGACGATACACATAAATCCCATGCAGCAACTCACATTGGCGGGGAATTACCTTATTACGCAAAAACAGCAACCAATACTCGGAATATCATACAATTACGATAGAACAGAATCTATTCTGGAATTTTTCTCGCAAGACGAATTGCAACAAATGACCGATTCAAAAATCATTGACACCAATGAAAATCTTACCACTATTGTCAAAGAGCAACAAAAAGGCACGCCACTATGGCGAATTGCACTATTGCTCGCCATATTCTTTATTATAACGGAAATGGCACTGATACTTTTTTACGATAGATTCTTCAACACAAAGAAATAAGAATCTTGTAACAAGTTCTTTAGGTTCCATTCTGAATGCAGTTCGACAAACAAGCAAAATTATTTTCCCTTGGATCTTGAACATAAAAAATGCAATAAAGACAATAGGAATTTTGGCGCTTATAAGTACTGTGTTTGACTGTCTTTACTGCACTAATACTAAATTATATTCTTGACTAACTTGAACAAGCTATATGGCATATAACGGAACGGCAAATCAAATGCCGTTGGCGTTACTATGACAGAACGTCGGTGAGTAAATGCCTCAAAACTTTCCTTTCCGTGATAATGTCCCATGCCTGAATTTCCTACACCGCCAAAGGGCACGTTGGGATTCACAATGTGCATAATCGTATCGTTTATGCACGCGCCACCCGACGAAGTGTTTCCTATTGCCTTCCACGCATCTTTTTCTTTTCCGAAATAATAGAAGGCAAGTGGTTTTTCTCGCTGAGTGACAAATTCCGTAACTTGTTGCACAAAAGATTTCTCACTCGTTTCGGTTATTGTTATCACAGGAAATAGCGGTCCAAAAATCTCTTCCGTCATAATTTTTGAATCCAAAGAAACATTGTCTAGCAAGGTGGGCTCAATAAATCGAGTTTCGGCATTGGTTCTGCCGCCACAAAGAATCTTCCCTTCTTGCAGATAACTTGTAACACGGGCAAACGCCTTGTCGCTTACTATACGGACATAATGTTTGCTTTCCTCGATAGTGTCGCCGTACAATTCCTTCAAACTCTTCTGAAATGCGGTGACAAAGGCATCTTTCACCTCAGAATGAATCAAGATATAATCGGGAGCAATACAAGTTTGACCAGAGTTCAACGCCTTACCCCACGCTATTCGTTTTGCCGCTACAGGAATATCGGCAGATTTATCAATAATACACGGCGATTTTCCTCCCAACTCCAATACAAGCGGTGTAAGGTTTTCGGCTGCGGCTTTCATCACCGTACGTGCCAATGCGGGACTACCCGTAAAGAAAATCAAATCGAATTTTTGCTTGAACAAATAGCCGTTTACGTCTCTATTTCCTTGTACGACAGCGACATAGTTCTCTTCAAACGTATCTTGTATCATCTGTTCAATCACTTCGGAAACGTGAGGCACGTAAGGCGACGGTTTCAATACGGCGGTACAACCAGCTGAAATGGCTCCCACAAGCGGATTCAACAGCAATTGAACTGGATAATTCCATGGAGAGACAATCAAAGTCATGCCAAGTGGCTCTTTAACGATGTAACTACTTGAGCCAAAGATTGTTAATGGCGTTGTACGACGTTCTTTTCTTGCCCACGACTTCACCGACTTGATATGGTCGCGAATTTCCCCCTTCACCAATGAGATTTCGGTCAAATAAGCCTCTTCGTACGATTTGTGCAAATCCGTCCAAAGTGCGTCAGCAAGAGGTTTTTCCCATTTTTCAAGAGCCGATTTCAGTTTTTTCAGACTTGCAATTCTATATGCGACAGATTTTGTCTTTCCTTCGTGAAAGAATTGTCGCTGCTGGGCTAAGATAGCGTCAATTCTAATATTTGCCGTATTTTCCATATTATTTTCTTCCTGTAAAATGATCCATAGTATGATAAATGCCGAACACTTCGCCGAAAAACCAATCAAAAATCTTGGTCGGAAGCAAGCCTTCCATCAAGCGAATGAAATGGAAACTCCACGGAATACCTTTAAAATCGACATTCTTCTCAATGGCTTTCATGATTTTTGCCGACGTTTTTTCTGGTTCAAGAATAGGAAAAATCTTTGACGACACGCCGTCGAACATTCCAGTATTGATATAATACGGAGCAACCGTGGTTACGTGCACGTTCGATTTCATCTTCTGGAGTTCAATTCTCACCGAATCGGACCAACCGATAACCGCCCATTTACTTGCCGCATACACGCTCATATTAGGATTCGAGAGCATTCCTGCTGCCGATGCTATGGTGCAAATATGACCTTTGTCGCGTGAAAGCATACTTGGCAAAAATGCGTGAGCCACATACATCGGTGCTATCGCATTGATAGTCATTGTACGATCAATGTCGGTAACCGTGTTTTTGTCAAATGTCTTGTTGCTTGTCACAACACCTGCACATTGAATTACCATGTCCACATTGCCGTGATTCTTTGTCACCGTCTCGAATGCAGCAACTACGGCATCGTGTGACGACACATCGACTTTGTAACCGGCAACCTTGCCTAATTTGCTATGTTCCGCAACAACGGCATCTATGTTTTTTTCATTTATATCCCAAATAATCAATTGTTCAGCACCTTTTTCAAGTGCCATTTTACCCATAATTTTCCCAATACCCGACGCTCCGCCAGTAATGAGAACAGTATTACCTTTACATTTCATTGTATCTGCTTTTTTAAATTGCGACACAAAAATATACGTAGTAATCCACATCATCGTTCAAAAAGTGACAATTGACCGCCTTTTGTGGCGAAAAAGCCAAAAACAAGACGTAAAAAACCTTTTTCTGTGGTGAAATTTTCTTATAAAAAAAGTAACATGGGGTAAAAATCCTCGTTTTATCACCCCAAATGCCCAATGAAATTCCTTTTTTATCTACCACTCAATCGTGGTATCAGCCGAAACATTGACAAAATACGCTTTCCCTGGCTCTAACTCCGTAACGTCAGAACTACTCAAATCCTTGATTTGAGTAATTTCTGACGGTAAGTCAGAAACAGATTTTGACGTTTTTTGCGGCACGCCGACCAAATTCCAACCCGTGTGTAACTGAGTAGTGTAATGCTCAAGCGGCATGCCTTCTACCGTCAACAGACTTGCCTCGTTAAGATAAATAAGATAGCCTTCGCCTGCTTGCATCGTTGTTAAACTCTGCAAATGGTTGTCGTTCCACATATAAGAAAAACCGTCAAGATTTTTTATAATTGAAAAATCAACGGTCAACACCTGCATAATCTTATTATCTTCTGGTTCAACATACAACGAAATCAGATTCCAGCCTTTTTGCAACAAAATTGTCTGTGTTTCTGGTGTTACTACATTCTCGTCAACCACACCACAAATCACGCCTCTTCCAACGGTGCTCATAAACACCGTGCCATACACTGCCATGTCGCCCATCACAAACTGACCATTTCCCGGTCCGCCAAACTGGTGCAAATCGTCGTTGATACGAACCCACGAATTTCCTTCGTCATCGCTTCTAAACAATCCCGTAACGCCAGAAACCGTTCCCCAGATATACACGGCAGGAAATGTTTTTCCATCGGCTGCCTTACCAAAACCGACCGCGTCGCACGAAGACACGCTCGACAATTTTGAAAAACTTGTCGCCGAATTGGTGGAACGATACAAACCATTTGTTCCGCACGGCGCCCAAATATCACCTTCAACGCCTGGTACCGCCCGCATCTTGTAATAGCCTGTATAACCCGTCGTCCCCTTAGCCGAGAAGTTTTTCCCTCCATCAGTAGAGACATATACAGTATTGCCGTTCGTAACATAAAACTTGTTGGAATTGGCACCATCGGCAACAGGATACGCACCATTTATAGAAATGCCGTTACATTGCGACCATGACGTTCCTCTATTGGTAGAATAATACATTTTATCCCCCGTTCCGTCATACGAATAACCATTTGATGTATTCGGACAATGAAGAATAACAGAACCATCTGCAGAAACAGCCACATGACCACTCCCCTCCTTTCCTCCTGAACAATAATTCCACGTACTTCCTTTATCGGTTGAATATTGCACATACGAAGAATTGCTACCGGCACGTACAACCAGCGAACCGTCAACCGAAGCCGCTACGCCATGAGTCGTTCCCATTTCGGGCGTATGCACCCTTGCGGGATAGGCATCATAGGAACCGTTTTCTGCCTTATACAACCCGCCATCATAGTCACCAACGACAGTAATGACTTGTCCTGAAGGCAAACTCACCATATCTAAAGGAACGGTTTCTTCCAAACCTTTCACCATAAATTTCAAGTCAAACGTGTTTGTGCTGAGATTGTCAGACATAAACAAACCATTTCCCGAAATGAAGAAACATCTGCTGGCATTGAACGGATCCATCGTGGCACAACCCGTCCAATGCATTGCGTGGTCTTTCACCCATGGAACGGAGTTGGCATCCAGATTCACCTTACAGTTTGAAAACATTGCATTCCACGAAGAGCCGAGGTTATCGCTTACAAAAATCTCATCACCCCACGTAGCCGTCTGCCAATCGCACAGTCCATCCCACGACTGCATTCGGTAGCAACCAACACTCGTCACCACAATACGATTTCCCACAACAGAAATACCGCCATAATTGTAGTCAGAAGTATTATTCGACGGAGAAATATTTGTCCACGAGCCATTATACTTATACACATACCCGCCAGCCGAACCGATTCCCGGGCCTGCTCCGTTGGCGTAGGTGACGTATAGCACGCCATCCTTCATCGCACACCGATGAGGCATAAATTGCGTCGGCTGTCCCGAAACTGCCGACCACGAATTTCCACCATTCGTTGACACATAAATGGAATTTCCCATTTGTGCCGTTCCCACATAGATTTTCTGCGTCACGCCATTTGAAACAGAGGACGACTCATCAAATTGTACGAAATTGATTCCCACTCCGTTGCTTGTGCTTGTCACAGGAAAACTCACGCTATTCCACGACAGACCACCGTCGGTTGACTTGAAAAGTCCATTGGAACGCGTTCCGCAATAAATCACATTACTATTTTTAGGGTCCACAGCCAATCGCTCGCCCATTTGACGGCCATCACCGTTTCCATGTGCCTTGAATTTCGATGTAACATCAACAACGGTAAAGGTTTCACCATAATCATCAGAAATCAAAATGGCAGTTTTCCCGTTGCTATAATACGATGTTCCCACCAAGGCATACAACATCTCAGGTTTCTGCGGGTCAACGGCAATTGCCTCAACGCCGTACAACCCCTGGTCTGCAACCGAAATGAAGTCCGTAAGCGGTTTCCACGATTTTGTAGATTCTATCCAACGATATATTCCACCCACGTCGGTGCGGGCGTAGAAAAGATTTTGCTCTGTCGGGTGTGCAATCACGGCAGTCACAAAACCGCCACCACCAAGTGGCAAACTACCCCACGTATAGGTTTCATCCGCAAACGAGCAGAACATTCCGCAGCACAATGCGACACTACATACGATATGTTTTATGAAACCTTTCACCTGCAAATTTTATGTAAAAGTAAAAAAATAAACGGAATGTATGCCCCAAAAAGCAAAACAAATTACGCCAAGTAAATTTAGCATATTTCTCGTTACGCTCGAGCTGGTCTTGGGAGCTTCCCCCAAAAGTATTATTTATTTAACATTGATTGCCTTGCCAATCAGTTTCTGGTAATTGTGAATTGTTCCTTGATAATACTTTATCTTATCGTTTTCGGCTTGTTTTATACTTTTTCTATATGCCATATACTCTTTATGGCGATAATTCTCCATCGAGTTATCGTTTTGAAGCATTTTCACCATATCCTTATACATAGTCACATCTTCACTCAAACAGTCCGATAATTTTTGGTTATAAGATATCATATCATCCATTTGTTTTGAAAAGGCATCAAGTTGTTTGTTAAACGCCAAAGCGATTTTTTCATACAAATCATCTTCACCGTAATCATTTGCCAACAATTGTTTTGCATCTTTTAGACTTTTCAAACCCGAAATTGTTTCATCGATATAATCTTGAATCAATTCGTTGAGCATGGGTATTTTGTCGTTCATAACCTCAACCATAGGGTCGGTATATGTGTCGTTTATGTCACCCACGGCGGCAAACACCTCAAAGTAGGGTTTCTTCAGCACATATTTGTCGGAATAATACACCAACGAAAGATTACTACCCTTTCTATCCAAATAGCGTGACAAACTCGCCAATTCCCTATTACACAACGCCGAAGCGTTCTGCTGCTGCTTATACACGGTATCCAATTTATCAGCACTCAAAAAAGCATACAAAGAATCGTATTCTGCCAACAACTTATTGCAACGTTCCATCGATTCACGACATGCCTGGATATTCGCCTTGCCTTCGTCCAAATTATCCTTGTTCTGAATCATAGGCCGTGGCATATCCACAATGTCACGCAACACATATTTCCCCTTATATTTTAATATATAGGTCTGTGTTTTCTTGTTTTGTGCATTGAGTTTCTCCAATGCTCGCGTCTGCTGAGTATTAACCTTCGCCTGCGTACTCATTTGGGTGGCAAGCACCTTGTTCGCATCAATCAAATCACGTTTCCATTTCTCACTCCTCGCCTGCTTTGCCGCCATCTCGGCCGAGTTTGCCTGCGAAGCAAGCACGAACAGAGAATCCGCTATTTTTGAATAATTCCATACTTTTTCCGACTCTTCGAGCGGAGCAAAAATCTTTCCCCGTTCCTGAATATAATAGGTATTGTAGAAATTTTTCACCGCATAATAATAATACAACGCCTTGGTGTATTTATTTGCAGGATTGTTTTCCTCGCTTTTATCAGCAACAAAAATGTATTTTTCCATTGCCGATTTTGCAGAAAAATCATTCAAAACGGTGGATACAGTTGATTTTTCGGGATAATTTTCCAAATAACCTTGCATCAACGTATCACCCACCATATAATATGAAATTGACATGGGATATTGCATTAACTGAAACTCATCGACAACAGGAATATGTTTCGACGCATTTTTCACCGGATCCATATACAAATACGTAGGATTAAAATCCCTCACTGCCATCAGATGCGAAGCGTACGGAACCTTAAACAACGTCCACAACACTTTCGACATAGGACTCACAACGGCAACCACCTTGCTCGAAGCGGCAGCCAAATCCATAATATACCATTCGTCCGACAGGTTGACCAACGCCCACGCATATTCTGCCCGATACAACGTATCGCCAGGCATATAATCATAATCCTTAGCATAGCCCGGAACGTAGATAGCGGCTATTTTCTGCGTTTTACACATTTCCACGAACAACTTAACATAACCGTCGCTCAACGCCTTGCGGGAACGCAACACCTTTTTCAACGTCTTGTTTTCGGCAGGACGTTTTTCTATTGCCGCATAATCCAATTTCAAATTTTTGCAAATCCAATATGAAAAAGCCAAGACAGTTTCCTCGTCCGACGAACAGTTCTTTGCCAATGCTGCCGAAAGCTTATCTACATTTCGCGACTGCCAAAAAGGTACGTGGCGAGCCGTGTGATAAATGCTTGCCGTGTCGATTTGCGAAAACGCAAACACCGACAACAACAAAAAAAATACATTCAATATCAAATATCTCGCCCTCATTCCTATTACTATTGGAAATTGCGAGCAATATAAACAACTTTTTAACAAGTTGCAAACATTTTGCAATAATTTAGAGATATCGATGTTCTAATCAGTAACAATCGGAATCATTGCCACATAGTGACAGGCCGTTCCAGCAAGGACGAAGAAATGCCAAATCACGTGAAACCAAGGACGTTCCTTCTTTGCATAAAAATACGTTCCAACCGAATAAAAAACGCCTTCGCCAAGAATAAACGCAAGTTGAAACGCTGAAAGTTTTTCAAACACTGGCTTTGCCACCAACAATACCGACCATCCCATCACAAGATAAATGGCAAGCGACAATTTGGGATATTTTCCCAATGCAACAATTTTATACACTATGCCCATCAGTGCAACTACCCACATACTAACGCAAGCGACAATTCCCAACGTGCCGCCAACCACTGCCAACCACACAGGCGTATATGATGCGGCGATCAAAATATAGATATTTGCATGGTCAAAATGACGAAGCAATAATTTTGTTTTCGGCTCTACCACCCAATGATAGAGGAACGAAGCCAAGTATAACACAAAAAATCCAACGATGAAAACCACCATTGAAATGCCCACAAGGTCGCTTTTCTCAAACCCCTTTGTAATAACGTACCAACCTGCCGGTATTGAAACAATTGCACCGAATAAATGAGAAAAGGCATTTGCTTTTTCTACCGAAGTTCTTTGTAAAATCTCTGTATCCATAGTTTTTATTGTTCAGTCATAGTGACGACTACAAAAATAAAGAATAAAAACTTTGATTATCCACCACAAAAATGAATTGTCGTTAAATGTTGTGTTTTCATACGTTCTGTGGCGAAAAACAGTATTGTGGTACAAAATCTCGTATAGTGGTTTTTCTTTTTTTTAGCATCATCGACGAAATTTCACATCACAAAAAAAATAAAGTGATATTTTGAAAAAGTCGATTACAAACAAAACATAATTTTTATAACTTTGTTAGCAAAGATATTATAATGAAATTCGGATTAGTACTCGAAGGTGGTGGAATGCGTGGCTTATTTACCGAAGGTGTGCTCAATGTTTTTATGGAACACGGCATAACTTTCGATGGATTAGTTGGCGTTTCGGCAGGCGTGTTGTTCGGCTGTGGTTACAAGTCGCAACAACCCAAACGAGGACTCAACTGCAATATCCGTTTCATTGGCGACCCGGAGTATATGGGAATTCGCGCCTTTCTAAAAACGGGTAATTATAGCTCGCCCGAATACGCATATCACATTGTTCCCACGCAATTAGACCCAATTGACGCAGAGGCTTTTGAAGAAAATCCTATGGAATTTTATGTTGTCTGCACCGATGTGGAAAAAGGTGTTCCCGTATATCATCAACTTACAAAATGCGACTACGAAGCGTTGGAATGGATTCGTGCCTCGGCTTCCATGCCCTTGGTATCAAAACCAATTGAATTAAATGGCATGAAATTACTTGACGGCGGAATGACAGATAGCATTCCCCTAAAATTTTTTCAATCAAAAGGTTACGAGAAAAACGTGGTCATTCTCACCCAACCGCAAGGATATCGCAAAACACCCTCTAAAGGAATGTATGTATTCAAAATCTTTAATAACGGATTTCCGAAAATTACAGAAACAATGATGAATCGCCATATAATGTATAATACTGAAATTGAATACATTACACAACAAGAAAAAATGGGGAATACATTATTAATATATCCCGATGAAAAATTGAACATAGGACGTGTTGAACAAAACAAGGAAAAAATGCTACACGTCTATGAGTTAGGCAGAAAAAAAGGATTGGAAATGCTTCCTCGCGTAGTGGATTTTCTCAAAAATTAGACAAATAAATAGTTTCAGATAAAAACAAAGTATTATGAAAAAACTATTCTTTCCTTTCATCGTTGCAATCTTCGGCTTGTTCAGTTGTACAAGACCCGAAGTGACTGAAATTCAAAATGGTGTGCAAGTCAAGACGGATTCGTGCGTCGTGCAAGTGCAGTTTTACAAAGATGACGTGGTTCGTGTGCAAAAATGTCCGCTCAACGGAACATTGGAGAAAAAAAGTTTGATGGTTGTGGTTGATTCCTTGGAACAAGTCTCGTTCCGAACAGTCAAGCGGTCAAAATTCGTACTTATCGAATCAACCGAGTTGAGTGTGAAAATTGACGCCCAAACGGGTGCCATCACCTACAAAAACGATGGGAAAGAAATCGTTTCTGAAAAAGGTTTTGCCGATTTCACGCCATACATAAATGAAAAGAACGGCGAAAATGCATTGAGCGTCGGACAAACATTCACGCTTGCCGACGGCGAGGCTATTTATGGTCTGGGACAAAACCAGAGCGGTATTCTCAATTATCGCGGACATTCAGAAAAACTCGTACAAACCAACACCGACGCGGTTATCCCGTTTATTTGGTCAACGGCAGGATTCGGTATCTTGTGGGATAATTATTCAAAAACGACATTCAACGACGATGAGAATGGTTGCACGCTTTGGTCGGAAGTTGCCGACAATCTTGACTACTACGTGATTGTTGACGACGATGCCGACGACATAATTTCCGGCTACCGTTATCTTACGGGCAAAGCGCCGATGTTCGGCAAATGGGCGTATGGCTATTGGCAGTCAAAGGAACATTATCATACACAGGCAGAATACATTGCAATTGCAAAAAAATATAGAAAACTCGGCTATCCTATCGACGTGCTGATTCAAGATTGGAACTGGTGGGGCGGTTTGCACGATTGGGGAGGTATGTACTTTGACAAAGACCGCTATCCGAATCCCAAGGCAATGGTTGACGAGGTGGAAGCAATGCATTTCCATACGATGATTTCGTGCTGGCCGTGCGTCGGTCCAGATGCGCCGATGTACAAGGACTTTGCCGAAAAAGGATATTTATTCAACAAAAAAGGTTGGGGCGATTTCAAATACTATGACCCGTTCAATCCCGAAGCAACGAAATTATACTATGAATACCTGAAAAACGGTGTGGCTTCGTGTGGTTGGGACGGCTACTGGTTTGATTCCACAGAACCCGACATCACCAACGCACTTACAAAAGAATCGACAGAATATGATTTGAAGACCACGGGACGGAATTATCTTGGCTCGTGGGATAGATATCTGAACGCATTCTCGCTTGTGGAAATGACGCAAATCCACGATTTGCTGAAGGCAGACGCTCTCAAGTCGGAAAAGCCACAACGACAATATATATTGACTCGCTCAACATACGCCGGTCAACAACGTGCGGCGGCAGTTACGTGGAGTGGCGACATTGGCGCAGCATGGGATATTTACAAGAATCAGATTGTTGCCGGACTGAACCACAGCGTTGCCGGTGTGCCATACTGGACATTCGACGTAGGCGCATTCGTGCTGAGTTCATACGAAGGCGTATTCAGCAACGACATCAAAGACCCTGCATATCAGGAATTATACACCCGTATGTTCCAATTCTGCTCGTTCTGTCCGATTTTCCGTTCCCATGGTTCCGAAACGCCACGTGAGATTTGGGAATTTGGCGAATTTACACCGACGTTGGTTAAATTCGACCAACTTCGTTATCGCTTGATTCCGTACATTTATTCAAATGCGTGGAAAATCTACAATGACGATTACACCATTATGCGTCCGTTGGCAATGGATTTCAAGGATAAAAAGACATACAACATTAAAGATGAATATATGTTCGGAAATGCATTTTTGGTTGCTCCTGTCACTGAATTCCAAAAATATCGTGCTCCGCAACGAAGTGTTGAAGTTCCAGCATCGGTTTTCACCACAAATGACGGTAAACCGGGACTACATGTAACGTTCTACAAAGACAATCAATACAAAGAACAGACACTCGACACAACGCTTGAAAAGATTGACTTGTTCTGGTACTGCGAACGTCCAAGTTACGTAACCGACACCATGTTCTCCATTCGTTTTGAAGGAAAAATCACCGTTCCCGAAACGGGCGTATATCGGTTCCACATAAAGAACTTCGACCAAAAACGTATGGTGATTGACGGCAAGGAAATCAAGATGAACGACGGCGGAACGGAGAAATACTTCGAGCCAATCACATTGGAAGCAGGAAAAGCATACGATTTCTTTTTTGAAACCGCAAACTCATCGTCGGGTGCTGCTCGTTCCATCCTCTGTTGGAAAACACCGTCGATGTTAGCCGAAGATGCAAAACCAATCATAATGGGTGAGACAAAGACGACTCGTGAGGTGTATTTACCTGACGGGGCTTCATGGTACGACTTCTGGACTGGTAAGAAATACGAAGGTGGAAAAACCGTGGGGGCAAATGCCGAAATTGAGACAATGCCGTTGTTCGTAAAAGCCGGTTCTATCGTTCCTATGGCCTTTGCTAAACAATATGCTACAGAATATCCCGACAGCGTACTTGAAATTCGCATCTATGCAGGTGCCGACGGCGAATTTACATTGTACGAGGACGAAAATGACAACTACAACTACGAAAAAGGCATGTACGCGACCATTGAGTTCGAATGGGACGACGAGGAACAAACCATCACCATTGACGAACGAAAAGGAATGTTCCCTGGAATGTTGCAAAAACGCAGTTTCATTTTGAGAATTGTTGACAAAGGCATAGCAAACGGCGTGTTCGACTCACATTTACATGGTGATCTTGAGCGCTGTAAAACAATCACATACGACGGAACAAAACAAAGTATCAAATTATAACACACAAAAGTCCCTGCTTTTTATTCAGGGACTTTTGTTTTTCCCTATTTTTGTAGAAACATTTTGCAATGAAAACGACAAAAAACATCATACTATCTTTACTATCAATGATTGGACTGACTTCATTCACGTGCGACGAAGAGAAACGCCCCGACTACAAAGTTTCGGTAAACGACACCATACAAATCTCGTTGCCCTACACCGCTGGTACAGGCTATATGTGGTATTGGAACAAAAACGAAGATTCGTTGCTTGACAGCGTTTCGGTGGAAACCATCTACAATACAGAATTAGTGGGCGGTGCTGGCACGCAAGTGTGGAATTTCGTCGCAAAAAAAACGGGAAAATGCACTCTTGAATTTGAGTACAAACGCCCGTGGGAACAAGGAGAAGGCACAAAGAAAGAATTTATTGTCAAGGTGAAATAATCGTTAAGCACTCTCCTTTTCTTATTGTTACAAACAAATTGTTTATAAAAGTGTAAAAAAAACACTTAGAGATAGTAATGGTTTCATTATAATTTCTTTTCTTTGAATAAATTTAACAAATTCATAATTGAAAGAAATTTTATGAATAAACTTTTACAAGTTTCTTGTCTTGTTCTAATTCCGTTTCTTGCGTTGGCTGAACCACCAAAGCCAAGTGTTATTGTACGCGACACCTCGGCGACGCACAGGCAGCACAAAAATCATCTCGGAAAATATAACGGGAAAAAAGGAATTACAAACTTCGGCGTCACGGGTAATTACCGTGGAATGTTGTACTACCGCAATATGAACGATTTGTTCGACGGTACCTATTCCGAAGAAAAAATGTTACTCTCGACCAACGATGGTGGCCGTCAGTCGCAATTGGAACTCGATGTTGTGGCTCGACCAACGTCAACCACATCGTTCCGTACGGATTTTTATCTGTATTCGCCTATGCGCGGTGCGGGCTACAACGAAAATGAGACTGGTTTGCAGCTGGGTGTGAACTTGGACGGTCAAATGAATTATGAACACGCAAAAATCAGTTTCCGTCTTGGTGGTTTGCAATACACCCGTTTGTCGAAACTGACGTTCGGTGCGACGGAAAACGAGGGCGAAAGCTTGTTTGAACGAAACACGTGGGATAATTTCCAAATGGCTGGTCAAAATTATGAATCGTACTATGCGCAAGGAACGATTATCCGCGATTTTCGCTGGGGAAATCAGTTCTGCCAAGGTTTGGTGGCTTCCATCTACGATTTGCCGTGGGGTTTGGAAACCCGGATTTTATATGCAAAAACTCCTAACAATGGCGGTCAGTCGTCGTATTTGGACACAATTCCAAACATTTCGTATGGTGGATTTATCCATAAGAAATTCGGACAGAATTATATTGGTGTAAATACATTTAATTCAATAACTTACGATACTACAATCAATGGTAACGCGATTGGCTATAATATTGCCACGGTTGATTTCAGTCTTGATTTTTACAGAGATTTCAATATCACGGGAGAATTTGGCTGTGGAAGATATGTTGAAGATGAAACATTGAACAAGTCTTACGGCGAGGCGATGGACGTGGTGCTGCTTTCTCGTCAGAAGTTGATTGGCTCTCCGTTGAAGTTGCATTTATATCGTTTGTCGCCGTCGTTTGTCAATCTTGACGGCGGTTTCAGCACATATTTGAAATCGACGGCCGGCTACAACGGCGAAGGTGGAAGTTCGTACCCTGTTGGTGCCAATATGTCGGATGTGGATTTTATAAATGGTAACCGTCAAGGTTTGGATGTTCGTGCCGAATTTAATTTGGCTGGTTTGAAGGTGAATTTGGCAACGGGATTTTCCGAAGAAGTTGACCACCAGTCAACGTCGGTTTCGTTCGGTCACAGAATCAACGGCATCATGTTCTCGCGCGTGTTCGCATACCAAAATTATATGGGACCGTACAGTGCCTTGACGACGAACTATCGCAGTTACTATGAAAACAATCCGTTGAATACCGACGTGATTGATTCAAAGATTGGTTTCGCAGTTACAGAATGGAATTTGAAATATAAATTCAACATTGGAAACCGTCCGTTCTATATGTTCTATCTTGGTTCGTATGCTTCGTGTCAGGACCAGTTGGCGGTTTTGCCTGTGTTGCGGATGGAAAAATCGTATATGCGTGTTCAATATCACGAGTTGGAGGCATATTATAAAGTAAACAATAAATTGGCGTTGGATAGCTATTTCGGATTGGAGAATATGAAGGGCTCGTATGGTTATACGAAGGCACAAAACGGTGCCGCTCCTGTTCTTGAATTTGGAAAGGCAATCGGTTTGGGTGCCGATTTCGTGCTGGCACAATTGACAAACTTGTATGTCCGTGCCCGCTGGTTCGATTTCAACGACAAGCATAATGAAAACAGTCACTATCGTGGTTTTGAAGGTTCAATTGAGTTAAAGGCAAATTTCTAATTAGATTATAATGAATTACTATATGAAAAAGATTTTCTTGTGTATCGGTCTTGCAATTTCAGGTTTGTTGGTACAAGCCCAGACTGCAAATCCTAAAATACAGTTTAACGGCGTGGCACGAGGCGATATGTCGCACAACTGGCTTTCGTCGGACGACACGACCAATGTTGACCAAAGTCTTGGCGGCGCGGCGTTGATTGACTTGCATTTGGATATTCGTCCAAGCGACGCGGTCCGTATCAGTTCCACCTTGCGTGTGAAAAATGCCATAGGCGGTTTCTGGGGACAGGGAGCTACGTTGGAATTGCGCGAAATTTCCATCAAGGGTGTTGCGGCAAAACGTATAAAATATCGTTTCGGCGACATTGATTCCCGTATGACGCCATACACTCTGTGGAACTACGACGGCGAATGTGCCAACAACGAAGCCGATGTGTTCCGTTTTATCCGCGAAATCCGTCATCAGGAAAATTTCAATTACGGCAGTTACTGGCGTAATCAAGGTGGCGATTTGTCGTGGCGACTTGGTTTTGACAAAGGTGTGGGATCAATCGATTTTACTACGTTTGCTATGAGAAACCGCAGTCTCGACGATGGAAAAACGCCAGACAGATTGCAAGCTGGCGGAACAATGAAGTTCCATACAATCAGTAGTTCGCAGATTGGTTTTAACTATATCAATTTGTTTGATTTGCCAAAAACTGTTTCCAAAACGTATTACGAGAAATATACCAACGGCGTGGGAACGACCGATTTCAGTTTTTTCATTGGTAGAATTCATGCATTTGGCGAACTTGGATTTTCGACCATCAATTATGTAGATACAGCTGATACAAAAACAGTCAACACAAAGGGAAATTTCTTTGAAGTTGGACTTGAATATGGTTTTGTTGGTGCACATCCGTATTTGTACGGGTTACCACAGCTTAGTGCTCGCGTTTCGTTCCGTCGCGTCAATCAAAATTTCTTCAGCGCTGGTGCTCAGTCAAAACGCATAAATTATACGTCCGACGTGAATGTGTTGCCTGTTGTTGGCACAAATTCCTACAACA
>JAFZTG010000161.1 GCA_017618935.1 Bacteroidales bacterium
AACGACAAGGCAATGACAAGACTCAGTTTTGGCCCAAGTCCAAAGGTGCCTTCCGAGCCATTCATCTTCGTCATTACAATGACAGGGATGACGATGTTGCAAAGCAGACTGACGAGCGTGTTCTCTTTTTTCTTTTTTGATTCTTCCATGATTATAGACATAAAAAAAGCACCTGAACGAAACGAACAGGTGCTTTATCATTACAAATTACATTATTCCAATACAGCTTTGATGAAATAATCTTTTGTCAAAGGATCACCAGACTTAGCATCGTCGGCAGCACTTTGAGACTTCAACGTCAAAGTAACAGGACCATTACTCAAGTTAACTGACCAATAATACAAGTGAACAGCACCAGAAGTGCTCAACTTGATAGAACCATCGGTAATCACAGGAATACAGTTGTTTGCCTTGAAAACGAATTGACAAGAATCAAGATCAGTAATACCGTCTGCAGTTTTAAACTTCATTGTAACACCTGGTTGAATACCTGCATCCACGTCTTCATATGTAACCTCAAATGAACCTTTAATCATTTTAGGTTTAGAAAGACCTTTTGCCCATGCCTTTACAATGATACGATAATCTGTCGCATTTGTCGCATACGGGTCGGAACCCCACAAATCAACTTGGTCATCGATTACAACCAACGGATAACCTTTTGATTTCACTTCTTTAAATTCACCAGTCTTGTAGTTATAGTTTCTTGCAGTTCCATACATTATATATGGTTTATCTTTTTCAGAAATTTTACTGAATGAATATTTAGCTACATAGCGACCTGCTTCCAATGTAGAAAGCACAACACCACGTGATTTTGCACTGACATTATTTACCGTGTCACCTTTGAGTGAATCAGGCAAATCTCTTCCATCGATATTAAAACCTGCTTCACCAGGCCAAACCACATACGAATCTGCTTCTGTTGAATTTGCCACAAAATAAATCGCATCAGTCAATCGAATTGTATCTGGATTAGCTTTTGCTTTTGACAAATCAATCATATTTGCCAAATACTGGTCTGATGTGTACCAAGAAAATTCTGCACTATCTGGTTCTTGAACTTTTCTATTCTTACAAGAAGAAAAAGCTGCAAGACACACAAGTAATATAACACTAACTTTTTTCATAGTATTTCCTCCTTTTCTATTCAAAATTAAAACCCAGGATTTTGTTTCAAATTACCTCCTGCGTGAAGAATAATCTGAGCTTGTGGGATAGGCCATCTACCAAGAGTTGCAGGATTGTATTTGAACTTATATCCTGAAATATCTTGTGTTCTGAATTTTTCCGTTTCATCCCAACGAATCAAATCCCAAAAACGTTCGCCTTCGCCGTACATTTCAACACGTCTTTCGTGTTTCACGTCATCCAACGTTGCCGTTCCCAACATTGTAAGTGCCGATGACGGAGTGTACGTGTAACAAGCATCGCTTGAACCTGGAACTGAATAATCAATTGTTCTTGCACTATTGTTAGCACGAGTTCTCAGTTCGTTCAACAATGTCGTTGCCACGTCAGCATGACCACATTGAACACCTGCTTCGGCAGCAATCAACAATACATCGGCCCAACGAAGAAGAATATCGTTCTTCTCCATACATTGCGTATTCTTACTTGCCATAATAAGCGGACTCAACATTGTTCTCTTCATACAGTAGTAACCTGTATTCCAATCAACAGAACCGATATCATACCAACCAAGTACGTTTTGACCTGAACCATCTACAATATTATTTGGTTTACACCAACCTTTCGTATCAAGGTTCAAACGAGTGATTGTTGCAGCAGCAGATGCTTTTTGAGGAGAAGCGACAACCATTGTAGCACGTGGGTCCCCATCTTCAAATTCATCCATCAAATCTTGTGTCGGCATACCGAATCCATATCCCAATTGGTCTTCCAAAACACCTGCACCAGTGTTTGGATCGGTATAGTAACGAGGAGCAAAATAGATAGGAATGATACTACCCTCACTACCACGACCATAGATAGAACCTTGAATGTGTTGAATTGAGAACACAACTTCCTTGCTCTTTTCGTATGTTTCACCATAAATGTAAAATACATTCTGATAGTGCTCTTCAAGACCATACGTATTATTATTTTCGTCTTGATACAACTTATACGCAGTTTCGTACGCACTCTTCAAATCACTTTCACGAGTAGCGCCACCACACATATCGGCTCTATACAAATATGCCTTTGCCAAGAATGCACGAGCAGCACCGTTAGTCACCTTACCGAATGAAGTTGCCTTTACAGGTAAATCATTTTTAATTGCTTCCAACTCGCTAATGATGAAATCATATTGAGCACGAACTTGTTTTGAGCCAACACCATCGTCACCGTCGGCACGGTTACCCAAGTTTTCAGCATCGGCAACAGAAACTGTAGATGTAAGCAATACAACAGGTCCATATACTTTCGTCAATTGGAAATAATACCAAGCACGCAAGAAACGAGTTTCTGCTCTCATCACCTTGAAATCTTCTCCACCAAGACCTTCGGTACCAGCCAATATATCGTTTGCACGTTTAATGGCGATATAAGCAGCTTCCCAAATACCTGTCATTACCGTACTACGGTCTGTTGCTTCAAATACTGCCAACTGACCACCTTTATCCCAGTCGTCACCCGTTGTGTAGTTTGGTTTGTCATTACCACCACCACGTTCTGCATCATCGGAACAAATGTCACCGATTTTCCACAAGAACTCATCGTGTAATTTGAACCAACCAAGTGGGTCATACACTGCATTTACAGCCAACTGACATTGTGCAGGATCTTTATAATATGTTGCACTACTTGCAATTCCAAGAGGATCCTTGGTAATAAAGTCTTCTGTACAAGAACAGAATCCTATTACTGCTAAAATTGCTATAATTGATATCTTTTTCATAGTATTTCTCCTTTTTTAGATTAGAATCCTAAATTAACACCTACCACAAATGAACGAGATTGCGGATATGTACCACGGTCAACACCCAATTCAGGACCTTCCCAAGAATATGATTGGTTAACACCAATTTCAGGGTCAAATCCAGTATATTTTGTAAATGTCAACAAGTTTTGTGCTTGTACATAGAAACGCAATGACTGCATTTTTAGACGTTCAACCAAATTTGATGGAACGGTATAACCCAATGTAACGTTTTTCAAACGGAAATAAGAACCGTCTTCGATAAATGCTGATGACAACTGATACGTTTCACCAAACCATTTACCACCATCAGTTGGTTCTGACGAACCTGGGTTTTCAGGAGACCACACGTCCAATCTACGAGTTGACACGTTAGATCCAAGAATACCACCATCAAGATACAATCTTGTAGCGTTGTAAACATCGTTACCATATACACCTTGGAATGCCAAACTCAAGTCAAATCCAGCATACGAAACGTCGAAGTTCAAACCGTATGTCAAATCAGGATTTGGATTACCAATACAAGTGAAGTCGTTTGTCGTAATCTGACCGTCACCATCTACGTCAACAATCTTGAAATCACCTGGTTTTGCATCTGATTGAGCAGAAGCGTTAACCTCGTCCCAAGAAGAGAATACACCGTCAATCTTGTAGCCCCAGAATGAAGCGATAGGATAGTTTTCCAATGTCTTACAAGCGTAGATATTAGAAGAACGACCTACATTACCACCAACCAATTCCGAACCACCTAATTCAAGTACTTCATTATATGTATGAGACAAGTTACCACCAATACTATAACTGATTGGATATTTTGCCTCTTCACGGAATCTGTTTCTATAAACCAAGCTAACTTCAAAACCACGGTTCAAAATCTTACCAGCGTTAACTGTCGGTTTTTTACTTGCACCTTCCGTATCGGAACCGATTACGGCAGGAACGGTAATAGTAACCAAGTTGTCAACGTTATTCTTGATGAAGTAGTCGAAGTTGAACATCAATTTGTTTTTCCAGAAACTGATATCAGTACCCCAGTCCCAGCTTGTTGCCTCTTCCCAGTGCAAATCCTCGTTAGCAACACCTTGTGAAACGGAACCAGTTACTTCTTTTCCGTCAAATGTATAACGAGAACTCATGTCTTGGGTGATACTTGACACATACAAGTAGTTGGCAATGTTTTCGTTACCAATCTTACCCCAACCTGCACGAAGTTTGAACAAGTTGATATTTTTCTTCAAGAACTCATTATTATAGAAGAATGGTTCTTTGTTGATTTTCCATGCAAAACCGAATGATGGGAAATAACCATACTTGTGTTGCGAACCAAAACGTGAAGAACCATCACGACGTAATGTAAAGTTGAACAAGTATTTATCCTTGAATGAATACTCCATACGACCGATGTACGACAACATTGAGTGTTCACTTGGTGCTTGCCATGACTCTGACCAAACCTCACCGTCTTCACCGGCGATAATGTAACGTTGGTCTTCAGGATTCGGCACGTTCAACACTTTTGTCATATATGCTTCTTGTGCGTCATAAATTGCTTCGTGACCAAACAAGAAACGGAATCCGTGATTAACCTTCGTCGTATCAATTTTATCATACAAATTCAATGTATATGTCAACGTGTTTGAAATACTCCAGTTCCAACCTTGGTTGATGGTATTTTGCAAATATGATGTCGTATTTTGTTGACCCGAAGAAACGAAGTATTCAGGAACGAATACTTGTTCGTCGTTACCCCACTTGCCATAGTTGAATTGAGACTTGAATTCCAAACCGTCCAACAAGAAGTCAAGTTTGTAGTTCATCCAAGCACCGGCACCAACACCATAGGTTTTCTTAGTATCATTATTGTATTCCAATGTTACCAATGGGTTCAAATAAGACTGAGCAGCAGAAGCACGTCTGTCAGTACCTTCAGCATCAGCAGCTGTAGTCGGGTCGAAAATCAAGGCACGACCTAAAACTGATTGTTCGATACCTGCTTCATTCACCAAATTTTGTGATGATTGGCTGTAGCCGACATTTGCACCGATATCCAAACGTTTGTTAACTGCATACATCGATTTCATACCTGCATCGTAACGGTGGTAATTCGTCGTTTTCACGATACCGTCTTGATTTTGGTAACCACCACCAAATGTCCAAGAGCTCTTAGCAGAACCACCTTCAGCATTCAATCTATATTTTTCGATTGCTGCAGTTTGGAAGATTTCATCTTGCCAGTTAGTATTTGCTCTATGGTCAATCGTTCCAACATAATCTGCATATTGGTCACCAGTTAACACATCAACCGTCTTCCACGCTTTTTGAATACCACGATAACCATCGAAATTAATGTTCACGTAGTCGCTTTCAGCAGCCGAGTTACCACCTTTTGTTGTGATAAGTACGACACCGTTAGCACCACGAGCACCATAGATGGCACACGAAGAAGCGTCTTTCAAGATTGTCAATGACTCAATATTTCCTGGGTCACCACGATATTCATATCCTTGAGGAACACCATCAACAACGTACAACGGACGAGCATCACCAGTAGTACCACGACCACGGATAACGATATCCATTGCGGCACCAGGAGTACCAGAGTTTGATGTTACACTCACACCTGCTGCCTTACCTTGCAATGCTTGGTCAACTGCCAAAACCGGTTGTTTTGAAATTTCTTTGTTGCCAAGTACCGTGTTAGAACCTGTCGCGTCTTCAACCTTTACACTGGCATAACCGATTTTCACAACCGTTTGTACCTCAATTGCGTCAGGTTTCAACGAAATGTTGAATGTTCTTTTCGAACCAACCTTTACTGTCTGAGTTGCAAAACCCATGTAAGAAAATTCCAAGACTGATTCAGCACTTGACACTGACAATGTCCAAGAACCGTCCATTTCTGTAAACGTACCATTGCTACTGTTCAATTCAGCAACAGACGCAGCAATAAGTGGTGCTCCCTTGGTATCGGTCAATTTACCAGAAACCGTAATCTGAGCACTAACATACCCTACAGAAAAAAACGAAAGCAAAAAAATGGCTAAGCATTTCTTTAATTTGAAGATTTTTTTCATAAATATTTTTTTAGTTAAACAATTATATTCATCCACCGCTTTTTAGAGATTTTCCACCACTAATAAACGACGGACAAATTTATGAAAAGATTAGTATCTGCAAAAGGTTTTTTGAGTTTTTTATATTTTCGAAATAAGATTTCGTATATTTTGTTGTAAATCAGCTTCTTTGTATGGTTTAGAGACATAGGTGTCGCAACCAGCGTCAAAACACTGGATTTTTGCCTCATAATTTCCATACATTGTTTGAGCAATGATAGGTACTTGCTTGTCAAACTCCCTGATTTCGTGTACAGCCTCGAAACCGTTTTTCTTCGGTAACTGAGTGCTAATAAGCAAAATATCAAAATCATCGGGCGATTGGCGATATACCGACACAACTTCCTCGCCATCGAATACTCGCCGAATTTTTATTTTTGTCGGGGCCAACGCATCAACAATAAATGCAAAACTTTGATTGTCGTCGTCGGCGACAAGGATCGTCTTTTCCGACCAATCGAATGCGGCAACGGGTTCTTCCTCAACCAACTCTCTCTGTGCCACCTGATTAGTCCCGAGCGTATTTTGCAGTTCGCTTTCCGTTTGTTCAATCCACACGAACTCCAAAGCAATGACCGTATCTTTCAAATTTGTCTCGTAGCGGGAATACTGCCGTATGTTCTTCACCGCTCCTTCTTTGGTATAAATCTGAAAATCAGCCACTTCAGGCATCTGCCCTTGCGTCACAATCGTTCTATATTGTTTAAGATTATTTCGGATTTCCTTAGGGAGCAAATCCTTCAACGAAACCGACGATTCGTAAAATTCCTCATCTGAATAGCCTGTCAAATCAAGAATTGAGGAACTGATATAATCAATCTTCTCAGAAGGAAGCAAGATTTTCACAACGACTTCACGGATATTGTTTTCAAACAAATCGACTTTTCGTTTCAAAATAAGTTTTTCCTTATTGAGCGACACTGATTTTTGTTTCAAGTCCGCGATGATTTCTTCGTTCTTTTGCAACTTTTCGGATAAAATTGCCTGACGTTTTTCCAACCCCGAACGTTGTTTTTCGGCTTCGGAACGCTGACGTGTGGCAGCATCACGTTGCAGACGAATCTGCTCATTTTGCAGTTCAATTTGCTCCGTCTTCCGACGAATGTCCTGCACACGCAATTCCACCTGTCGTTGCAAACGATTTCGCATACGGATGACACGGTGCATTCTATTGACTAAAACTAAACAAATAATACCAAATATAACTACCAATAAAAGAATATAGAAAATCGGTCGTTCCCAGAAAGCCTTATTAATATGAATATTCACCTGAATGGACGAATTTTCGTCACCAATTGCCTTTACATATAATATATAGTCGCCACCCGAAAGATTTGTGTACGAAATTTCGTTGATACCTTGCAAACGAGTCCAATCATCTGTCACGTTTTCCGTAAAGTACTCATAATCACGGTAATTTGCAGGATCAAAGTAAAAATCGGAAAAACGGAACGTGATGTTTTTCTCAAAATATGGCAACTGCAAAAAGTACTGATTACCATCAACATACACTTCGTAATTGGATTCAGCGGTAAAGAGCGACTTGCCATTTACCAACACATCGCTCAAACGAATACGATGTTTGTCGCTTTTTTCAACAATAATTGGTAACGGCAACACTTTCAAACCTCTGTTCGTTCCCAAAAACAGTTCATTAATTTTCTCACTTACATAAAATGCATTTCGTTGAAACTCACCTTTTTGCAACGAAGAGACAAAATGGAAATGTCCATCTTTCTTGTCGTACACATACACCGATTTGGGTGTCACAACTATTATGGAAGAATCTTTCTGCGGAATCATTTCCAATATAGCCATATCGTTGACCGACTGATGATTTGCAAGGGCAAAAATCGTATCGTTTTGCGCTTCGTAATAGCCCAAGCCCTGCAACGAGCCAAACCAAACCCTACCTTCCGCATCTTGTGAGACGGTTGTAACCACCGAACTTCGCATACCTGGGAATCGGTCATAATGATACATCGTGGACGTTCCTTCCCTTGAGATTTTTGAAATTCCATAATACGAACCAATCCAAATTGAATTGGTGTAATCTTCTGTAAACCAAGTAGTTCCGTTGCAAGAAATATTTAAATTTCCGTCATCCTCATACCCCGTATAATGCCGAATAATCGTTTTGGATTCTTTATTGAACACATACACGCCATTTTCATACGTACCAATCCACACATTTCCTTGAGAATCAGAAAAAATCGTGGCGATATTCTTTGCCGGACAATCCGCCAACGGCTTCACAAACTGCAAACGACCAGTTTGCAACGACAAGGCATACACGCCGTGACTATACGTTCCTATCCACATATAGGCGCCATCGTTGTACAACGAAGTCACTACATTGTCGAACGGAAGTCCTTGTATCCCAGTTTCATACGTATATACTGACTCTGACTTGGCAGTTTTTATTTTGAGCCCTTCGCCATCGGTACCGATAAACAAATGCTGACCGTCGCCCGACAACGCCAAGATTTTTTCTCCCTTTTGCGATGTTGATTTTTCCGTAAAGTCAACAGTATTAGCCAATTGCACCGAAATACCGCCAGAAGAATGTCCCACCCACACATTATCAAAACAATCTTTATACAATGTAGAACAATTTTCATTCACCAAATTTCGTATGGCTTGTGCGTGCAGCCCTGTTTCGTACGAAAGTTCATACACACCGAGAGAGCGAGTGGCAATGAGCAATTTATCGTCATTATACTCAACAATATCATTGATATACGTATCCGAAACGTTGGTCAATTTATACTGTGAAACATTTTGTACATTATAATTGCTAAAAATATAAATTTCGCCGTCGGCATAGCAAACACATATTTTCTTGTTTTTCAACACCTTAACGACAGACACCGCACTACTTCGGCTAAAAAGTTGCATAACACGTCCGTCGTGCGAAAGCGTGTAAACCTGTCCCGCCTTATTTCCCACAATCAA
>JAFZTG010000162.1 GCA_017618935.1 Bacteroidales bacterium
TATGCAGGCGGCGGTACATGCTTTTCGGGCAACGGCACCTTTGTCCTTGTTGGAACAACCGACATAGATTTTCATATCTTTCTTGTTCGTCTTGCGTAACTCGATGATGTGTCGTGGACAAGCCGTTGCGCATTGACCGCAGGCCGTACAGATTTTTGTGTCAAATTCCGGCAGTTTCGTTTCTGGATTGATTTTGATTCCACCAAACTGACATGCTCTTTCGCAGTCACCCAAACCAATACAGCCAAATGAACAAGCCGTGTCGCTCGAAATTTGCGTTGCGACAAAAGCACACGACGAAATTCCTTCAAAGTTGATTGTCTTTGGCCGTTTGTCGCACGAACCTTTACATTTAATTACGGCAACACGCATTTCGGCACTTTCAACGGATTTACCCAGAAAGACACCGATTTTATTCATCGTGTCGGCTCCGCCCGCGGTACAATTTAGCCCTTCGAGCGAAGGCGAGTCAACAAGTTGCTGGGCGAATTTCTTACAACCAGGGAATCCGCAACCACCGCAGTTTGCGCCGGGCAACATGGATTCAACTTCACCATAAAGGGGATTTTCATCCGTCTTAAATTTCTTTGCGACGAAATACAATGCAAGTCCGGCGATTATGCCGATTATGCAAAGAAGTAATATGGAATGTACTATCGTCATAGTTTTATTGTATTAGCGAGAACGAGAATTTCCGTTCTAACAAGTTATTCTTTTTATATAAAACCACATAGTAGCAAACGACAAGCGTAAGCGAGATTACAGTGGCTATTAGTTCGTTAGAAAATTTTAGACCGATGAATAGGGTAGCAATAAGAATAAAAAGCGGTATTATGTATGCCAATAATACCGCTTGAGTGCCTAATGACGAATCCATTGTTACGTGGATTTCATCGCCTATTTGAATGTTCTTGAAATCTTTGTTTTGTACGTGGACGACCTTTTCGGATATTTCGGTAAAACCACATATGTTTTTTGCATGACAATCGCCGCACGCCGATTCGGTAGCAATCGCTACCGTAATCATATCGTCCGAAATAGACTGGACGACACCTTTGTGGGCAATTGAGCAACTCATGATTTCATCTTATCTAAATATTGTTCTGTTTCTGTCAGGACCAATTGAAACGATTTTTACAGGAACTCCTGTCTCTTTTTCTATAAATTCAATATAGTCCTTGATTTCTTTTGGCAAATCTGCAAAATTCGTTGTCGTCAATTCTTGTTTCCAACCTTTGAATTCCGTGTAGATTGGTTCTGCGTTTTCCAAATCGTTTGGCAAATAGTCTATTACTTTGCCTTTATATTTATATGCAGTACAAACTTTTATCGTGTCGAAGTTGTTCATCACGTCGATTTTCATCATAAACAATTGCGTAACGCCATTCAACATGATAGCATATTTCAACGCAACCAAGTCCAACCAACCACAACGACGGGCACGACCTGTCGTAGCACCAAATTCGCCACCATTTTGACGAAGCGTTTCGCCAGTTTCGTCAAATAATTCGGTAGGGAATGGACCACTGCCGACACGTGTACAATATGCTTTGAAGATTCCGAACACTTCGCCTATCTTACTTGGCGCAAGTCCAAGTCCCGTGCACGCTCCGGCAGTTATTGTGTTCGAAGAAGTTACGAAAGGATATGAGCCGAATTCTATATCCAGCAATGTTCCTTGAGCTCCTTCGCACAACATTGTTTTTCCGGAATTAAGAGCTTTGTTTACATAAAATTCCGTATCCTCGATTTGGAGAGATTGAATCAGTTTTATACCTTCGAACCAGTCTTTTTCGTATGCGTCAATGTCGAATGTGTATTCGTAATTCTTGAGAATATTTAAATGCGTTTGCTTGCATTGATTGTATTTCTCTTCAAAGTTGTTCAACAAATCGCCGACACGCAAACCTGTACGGGCAATTTTATCGGTGTATGTTGGACCGATTCCTTTTTTTGTGGAACCAATTTTGTTTGCGCCTTTTGAGTTCTCGTATGCCTCGTCCAATGCCTTGTGTGACGGAAGAATAATGTGGGCGCGGGTAGAGATAATCAACGTCTTCTTTACGTCAATGCCTTGTGCCGCAAGTTTGTCAACTTCTTCCTTGAAGATGAACGGGTCAATTACCACGCCGTTTCCAATAATATTGATTGCATTTGGACGGAAAACGCCCGACGGAATCGTGTGGAGCACGTGTTTTACATTATTGAAAACCAATGTGTGACCAGCATTCGGACCACCTTGAAAACGTGCGATAATGTCATATTTCGGTGTTAAAACATCTACGATTTTACCTTTCCCTTCGTCGCCCCATTGTAGTCCCAACAATACGTCAGCCGACTTACCATTACATTTTGTATTCATTCTATTTTGCTATTATATATAATTCAAAAACCTTGTAAATATAGTTAAAATTTGCTTTTGACTATACAAAATAAGAGGAAAGTTGATAATAATTTTCAACAAATTCTATTTTGTTGATTTTGTTTCGTTTACGGTAAAGGTGCGTTGTTCAATTCTTTGTACCTTTTCAACGCTTTTCAACTTCTGTAACGACATCATTATCGTATTAAGTTGTTGTGTGTCATGAATATAGAGGTCGAAATATGCGGTAAATTCTTTTTCCACAGTTTCAATGTGTACGGTACGGATGTTTACGTTCAATTGGTGAGCAATTACAGCAGAAATCTCGTTAAGTATGCCGATTCGGTCTTTACCTTTAATTAAAATCGAAGTCAGAAATACTTGTTCGTGACGACTAATCCATTTGATTTTTTCGGCTTTTTGCGTCAGTTGCTTTTCAATTGCAATCGGACAATTTTGATTGTGAATTTCGTATCCGTCGTCGGTCTTAAAACCAATCACCGAATCGCCTGGAATAGGGTGACAACAGTCGGCAATCGTATAATGTGTGGAGTTTTGTAAGACTTTTGTGCTTGGGTCCTCGTTTTGCGTCGTGTTGCTTTCTTCCGTGTCAAATAGTTTCAGCCCCCAAAACAGGATTTTCTTCTTCTTACGTTTTTGCATGGCAAATTCCACGAATTTTTCTTTGTCGAGTTCGCCTGCACCAAATTTCTCAAATAATTCGTTTTTATCAACTACGCCGTAACCTTGCACCAATTTGGTGATGACAGTGTCGGTGTTTGGAATTTCTTTTTCTTCCAACAAGCGTTCCACGATTTGTTGCCCACGGAGCGTGTCAATTTTTTTCTCGTTTTTCAAGGCTTGTTGTAATGCATTGTTCGCTTTTGCCGTCGCAATGAAATCAAGCCACTCTCGTTGTGGTGTCTGCGTTTCCGAAGTAAGAATCTCCACCTGGTCGCCACTTTTCAGTTTATAATCGAGAGCAACGATTTTTTGTTTGTTGATTCTTGCTCCAATTGCGTGGTCGCCAATCTTGGAATGTATGTCGTATGCAAAGTCCAGGGCCGTGGCACCAATAGGGAAGCGGCGCATTTCGCCTTTGGGCGTGAAGGCAAATATGTCGGATGAATACAAGTTCATCTTGAATTCGTCCAAGAATTTCAATGCATTCTCATCGGGACTTTCCAACGAAGCCCGTACTTTTTTGAGCCAAACTTCAAACTGGCTTTGTTCCTGACCTTCAACGTTTTTGTATCTCCAGTGAGCCGCATATCCCAATTCGGCAATTTCGTCCATTCTCTCTGTCCTAATCTGCACCTCGACCCATGTTCCGTCGGGACCCATCACCGTTGTCTGCAATGATTCGTAACCATTGTCTTTCGGAGTGGAAATCCAGTCTCGCAAGCGTTCAGGGTTTGGAGTGTAAATGTCTGTAATATAGGAATATACACGCCAACAAAGAGCCTTTTCGTCTTCGTGGGCAACGTCTTTCAGAATAATTCTGACAGCAAAAACGTCGTAGATATTTTCAAACGTAAGATTCTTACGCTTCATTTTTGCATAAATGGAAGCGATTGATTTTGAACGACTTGAAACGTTGTAGTTAATGTTGTTCTGCTCCAAAATCATCATAATCGGAATCATGAAACGATTGAGGTAGTGAACGCGTTTTTTCTCGCTTCCGCGCAATTTGTGAAGAATGTCGTAATATGCCTCAGGTTCAAGATATTTCAGACATAAATCTTCCAAATCACGTTTGATTTTGTTAAAGCCAAGTCGTTCTGCAAGAGGGACGAACAAGGTCTGTGTTTCTTCGGCAATGCGTTTTTGTTTTTCTGGATTCATTGAATCTAGAGTACGCATATTGTGCAGACGGTCGGCAAGTTTAATCATAATCACACGAATGTCTTCCGACAAGGTGAATATGATTTTTCTGAAATTTTCGGCTTGTCCTTCCTTGTTTTTCAATACACCGCGGATTTTTGTCAGACCATCGACAATTTGAGCCACTTTCGGCCCAAACATATCGTTTATGTCTTCAAGCGTGGTGTCGGTGTCCTCAACCACGTCGTGCAAGAGGGCACATATAATGGATGTGGCGCCAAGGCCGATTTCTTCCGAGGCAATTTTTGCAACGGCAATAGGGTGCAGAATGTACGGCTCGCCCGACTTGCGACGAACGCCGTAGTGCGCTTCGTTGGCAAGGTCAAACGCTTTGCGAACCAGGGCGAGGGTTTCCTCGTCCTTTCTGCATTTTGGAGAATTTCTTAAAATTTCGTTAAACTGAAATTCTATATTATCTTTTTCTTCCTGCGAAAATTCCGCCATTGCTTAATTTTTTCAATCCTTACAAAAGTACGATTTTTTTTGGAATACACGAAGATTGTCACTTTTTGTATTAACCAATTATTAAACATTTTGCTGAATGCTATTGTAAATAATAATGTATGGTTTTTGAAGGATGTGAAATAATGAGGTATTTCTCCTCGAAAGTTTATTGAACTGCTTTCGGAGATAAGATAATCAAATCCGTTCAATATATTCTTTCATAATCCATCCTTCTTTGCCGTTGCCCAATTCAACTTTGAGCCAGTCAAAGGCTTCTTCGATGATTTTCACTTTAATGCCGCCGTGTATTGTCGCCAAATCCATTGAGGTCACTGTCGGTTCGGTTTTGATGCTTGTGGTTGGTTCAACAACAATGGCGTATTCGTGGGAATTTAGTTCATCGTATCGTGATTCGGCACAGCAAATCGACAAAATTCCGAAGACAAGGCCGCATAAGAGTGAAACAAGGGCTATTTTCTTGCGGAGCAAAATTTGCGAGAACAAGAACAGGCAGACCGAAACGGCAAAAATCACCGCAAATATGATCCCGAGAATCGCCCACGTGTCAACGGCCAGAAGACGATAGAACTTTTGATACATTCGTGGCAGAAAACCCAACGAAAGATGTTCTATGTTGTCGGGTTGCTGACTGTAGGCAAAAGCAAGATTGTATTGTATGTCCTTGTCGTTAGGCGAGAGCAGGAGTGCTTTTTCATAGTTCAAGATTGCTTTGGGCAATTCGTTCATTTTGAAATAGGCATTGCCCAAATTGTAATATAATTCCGCACTTTCCGAACCATTTGCCACTGATTGTTCGCAAAGGTCAACGACAGTTTGATAATCTTGACTTTTGTACAATTCGGGTATCGTTTCCGAGATGGAAATTGTGTCATTTTGTGCAAATAAATTGCAAAATACTGATATAGAGAATAAAACTACAAAAAATCGTTTCATGCTTATTTCTTTTTTTGTTCAAATTCTTGAATGACATTGCCTGCTTCGGTAAAGAGTTCTTCTTTGCCTTTTACGTCGGCAGCAGGGGCGAAACGGGCGAATTCGCAACGTTGCAGAACTTGTATGAGTTTGTCGATGAGCGATTCGTCAATATTGCGTTCCAGTAATCGTTCCTTAATTTTGTCGGTTGTCAAATCTACTTGTTCAATGGTGAACTTGTCGGCAACGTAGCCCCAGAGTGCTTTGGCAACTTCTTCGTAGTAAAGTGCATCTTCGTTTGATTCAAGATATTTCCGAGCCGTTTTCAGTCGTTTTTGCGATTCTTTGTTTGCACCGCGCATTTTCATTCCCGACACATCGCTACGGAGTTCAATTTGTTTCCGACGGACAAGAATAAATCCTATCATTCCAAGTGCAATGAGCAGATTTACAATCCAATAGGCTGTTGAACGGAAGAAATATCCTGTGTTTTTTCGGAGTTGTAAATCACCAGTTTTTATAAAATGTATGTCGTTACCAAACTGCACGTCTTCTTTGGTCGTTTGTGTGTAGTTCGACACCACGCCGCCGTTGTTCGTGCCTTTTGTGACGGTGATTTGGATTTCGTCAGTCGAGATTGTTTTGTACGATTTTGTCTCGGCGTTAAAATATTGCATTTCTATTGCCGGAATCGTGAAATTGCCTTCGCGACGGGGGAGAATCACGTATTCAAATGTTTTGGAACCTTTGTCGCCCGTTGTTGTCGTGCTGAAATTGTCGGTGACTTTTGGGTCATACACCTCGAAATCCTGCGGAAACGTGATGTTCGGTTTGGTCAGCAACGAGAAATTTCCTTCGCCTTTTACAGTAACTTTCAGTGAGAATGCCTCGTTTGCCGGAATGGTCGTCACGTCGGTTTTTGCCGAGATTGAGAAATTTCCGACAGCACCAGTGAAATTCGCCGATTTTCCTGCGGGGAATGGTTTTACAGTGATGGTTATCGGTTTGCTTTCAATAACACGACGGTCTATTTTTCGTTGGGAGAATCCCCAGAAACCACCCGATGTGTAGCCTGTAAGCACGTTGCAGTCAACCTTGAACGGGGTGATGGTAAGTTTGCCGTCTTTTTGTGGATAAATCACAACTCGTTGGAACAGAATGGAATAGTATTGCTGCCCGTTGATGGATTCTTCCTTGTATTCCAGTTTCTGTGGTTGTTCAAGCACTCGTTTGAAAAACCCGTTGAAATCGGGGAGCGAATGGTCGTTTATGCTCGTAATGTCTTTGTTTGTGTAAAGTTTTATAGTCGCCAAAATCGGTTCGCCGATGTATGCGGTCGATTTATTCACGAAAACCCGTGCAAACACGTCGTTGCTGGCTGTTTCAGGTTGCGGATCGTCTTGTGCATATTGGTTGGAGTAGTTGTTATTTTGCTGACGTTGCTGTTGCGTCTGCTGTGCCGCGTTTGCTGCTGTGGTATTATCAACGACTTCGATATTTTGAGCCTTGCTGCGATAGGTTTTCCCGTCAATTTTCACCGAAGCGATGGGAATGGGGAATGTACCTTTTTTTGTGGCACGGAATTGTCGTGTTTCGGTGTACGTGTAATTTTTTGTTATATTGCCGTTCACAATGCTGATGCTGCTGCTTGAACTTGTTTGTGGTCGTCCCGATGCCTGAATTTCGTCGCAGGTTTCAATCGAGAATTGATTTCCCGGGTCGGTGTTGATGGAGTAGCGCACATGAAACAATTCTCCTTCGACGGCAACTTTCGGCGCACTTACCGAAATAGTGATGTTATCTTGTGCTATTGCACTGATTATTAGAAAAATATTGAAAAATATAACTGAAAAAATATGTTTCATTGATACTAACGATTTTTCCGAATGCAAAGATATAATTTTTCAATGATTGTTGAGTGAAACGATGAAAAAAGGGAAATGTTATGTTTTTATCACGGTTCTTTCGTTTCACTTTCTGTTGCTGAAGACAGAAAGTGAAAGATGCTTGAAAATCAGTAATCTTTATCTTTTACAAAAAAAACGTCAGAATCTTCGCAAAAAGTCTAAATGAAAGAACCGTGTCGTGATAATAGATTTTTTCCTTTAAAATGTATATAATTTTGAAAAATAAGCATATATTTGCATTAGGGATTTTAGTTTTTTGTCAGAAAGGAGTGTGTGTATGAAAAAAGAATGGGTTACATATTGTTTACGACTACTTGTATTGCTTGTGCTGACGTGCAATGCGGGAGGTGTATTTGCGGCAACAGAAACAATAAACGGAAATCATATACTGACATCAGATAAAACTGTAGGCAATAACGATACTTTAATTATAAGAGGTAATTTAGACATCCCAGATAATAAGAAACTTACAATAAACAATAATGCTGTTTTGCGAGTTACTGGAAATTTGACTGTAGCAGCCAGAGGAACACTAGAATTAAAAAACAATAGTCGTTTATACGTTAGTGGTGATTTGATTCAGGATGGTACGTCTCCTTTGGGATGGGGCATTTTATGGGTTACGGTTGGTGATGTGACAAATGGTAATAATACATTTATTGTAGTTGAAGGGGATTACCAGATATGGGGTAATGATGGTGATGGAAAATCAGGATATTTGGATCCTTCTAAAAGTACAATATATGTTTTTGGAGACAATAATCTAAACAAGGTGTATAATTCATCTACTGCAAACAAAGTAAAAAATCAAGATGATTTTTTTAATGAACAGCATGTAAGTTCTATTTCAGAATATCTCCCCATCGAACTCACCTCATTCACCGTTTCGGCAACGGAATATGGTTACACCTTCAATTGGGTAACGGCAAGCGAGGTTGAAAACGATTATTTCACGTTGGAATTTTCGGAAGATGGTGAAGAATTTATTGCAATAGATTATGTTTTTGGTGCTGGAACAACGTCGGAAACCACGGAATATGAATACGTGTGGGACGCAAATCCAACGGCAGACATTCTGTATTTCCGCCTGAAACAAACCGACTACAACGGAGAATTCACCTATTCCGACATTTTGGTATATGCACCAAAGAAAAGCCACGGAGCAACAAGGATATTGTACTACGGCCCTCTTAAACTGAACGTTGTTGACGGTCAGTTGCAATATATTGTGGAATAATTCGCCACATAATTCAGTAGATTATTTTGGGAATCATTGTAGAGACGTCACAATGTGGCGTCTCTACGACCAACATCACGGTATTATACAAACGTATCGTACCCACCATTCCCGTAATGCAATGTAGGGCTGTCGTATTATGGCAGCCTACAACAAACATCACGATATTTTCAATAAAATCTTTATTTCCCGATCAACGAGAGGAATTTCACTTTTAATTTTTCTGAAATGATGCATTTTTATCTATAAAAATGTGCATTTCATCTATAAAAAATATATTTTTGTGGGTTAAATCTATACGAACGAGGTATGGGTACTATGCTCACATATGGACGCGAAATGAGACGAATGACGGCAATAATGAATTGCTGCAAGGTTTTGTTGTCTGTTTTTTTATGTTTTGGAGTATTGGTTTGTAGTGGGCAGGCGTTGCTTCTAGATCCTTGTTGTCCTGATGGAAGCAATATTTGGAAAGGTAATAATGGATATAATTACAATCATTTAAAATCAAGAATTTCATATCTTTGCCCTGTTCCTGGCGCTGATGCAAATTCTAAATATATGAAATCTTTCAAAAGAGTTTCAAAATCAACAGGAGAATCTGTAATAATAAGTGGGAACTATGTAAGAAAAACTTGCCTTTCCGTTTCTTATGACAAAGATTGGGTTGACTGGCCAAACGAAGAAACGAAAACTAATACAAATGACAATATCGATAATGATAATCCATATATAGTGTATGCATATAGCACTGGAAACTCGTCATCTGGTTATGAGATATGTTATTGGGTAAATGATGGTATAAATAACGATTCGGGTTCAAACGACGATCAAATTACACCTAAACTTGTCGGAGATGCGAATCAGTTATTTCAAATAGGTAGTGATCCAAAAAGATTAGAATCAATTGATTTGTCAGGATGGGATTTTTCAGGAGTTACAAGTTTTAGAAGATTTTTTTCAGGTTGTACTTCATTGAAATTTTTAAATATGGGTACCCCTAATTTACAAAATCTTACCAATATTGAGGATATGTTCAAAAATTGTAGTTCATTATTCCCATATAATCCAAATGGCGATTTTCAAAATCTTGTTCGTTCTTGGTATAATGTTGATATAAATGTTTTAAAAAACCTCAACGCCAAAGCATCAAGATTCAAAAACATTGATGTTGAAACAGCTAATGGTGTAAAATATAAAATCATTGGTAATGGAGATTTTACTAAACCAACAAGTGGATCTCCTGCGATTATTGTAAGAAATGCTGATGCTGTTCAAAGAAGAGATGGTATAAGTATTTCTTGGGATGTCTTATACGAAAATAAACCAGACGCTAATCCAGGAGTGTCATATGATATTGAATATCTTGAAGGAGGAAAAAATTGGGTCTCTAATGCTAGTGATATTATAAACATTCACACGACATCAGTCACTGCAGAAATTAGTGATTTAAAATCATATAATTATACATACACTCCAGCTTCTCCGGAGACTTTTGATGGTGTAAAACAATTTCGTATAAAAACAATACAACAAAATGGAGCTGTGACTTATACTGAGCCTTTTACTATGTATTTTGATTCAGATATAATTAATTATCCTCTTTCGTATACCATTAAAAAAAAATGCGGAGAAACTGAAACAGATTATTATTTGTATCCAGATGATGAAGGAACTGTTACTTTGTTGTTGAGTTCTTCTGATAATTGTCAATATCTAATACCAGAAGAAACAACGCTAGAATGTACTAATTTATATGTAGGTGTAACAAGTCTAGATTATTGTAATGCCAAGTTTATCAATAAGGGAACAATTAATGCTACAGGAGAAATTGTATTGACTAATAGTAAAAATACCTCAAACGGAATTCAATACGATTGCAATGGTGTATATAAAAGTAATAATATTACTTTTCAAGGATCCTTACCAGAAATAAAGGGTGTGTTTAATATAGATAACCTTTTTACTACCGTTTCTAATGGTCAAGGACAAGATATAACCATAGGTGAATGCGCCACTATCCATGCGTATGAAGGCGATTTCCAACATTCTGGTGGTGCTATGAAATTGTATATAGATGGAGAAATGACCGTTGAACGTCTTATTGAAGGAAATATGATTCACGTTCGTGACGGTGGAATGCTTATAGTGGGTGAAACGGATTTTGACCCGTCATTGAAGATAGTAAGTTATTCTGGTTCAATTTTAACTTTGTGTTATAATCCAACAAATGATGTCGATAATCTTGGATTTTGTGCTGGTAACGTTTATTTTAATGACAATGCAGACGAACACGGATGGAACACAGATCCAGAAAGCGAAGGTGATATAAATGAGATTAACGGAATAAATGGCAATATTTATAGTCACAGTAGTGAATATAACACTGCTGCTGGAATAGTAGGAAGCCCGATTCGTGCAGAAAAACTTATAGGTGCTTTTCATTCTTACGACGAATGTATTGACCCTGTAAACACAAAGACTTTGGGTATAAACGACGACCCGTTTTTGCCACAGGATAAGGAAATCAAGCCTCTTTATAATAAGAATTGTTGTTCTGACGAGTATTCTGGTAATAAAATCCAAATCCGTGAATTGGGCAATAAATGGTTCCGTCTGATAAACGGCGAACTGATTTATTGCGAGAACGACAACGAGGAATAATAATCGTATTTCACATGTGGGAGAGATTTTTATTTATCATTTACTGGCAAATCCTTCCACAATTCATCATCCGTATATACAGAACCGCAACTGCATTTCATTTTATACGGTTTGTCGGGAAAAAGTTTGACGTATAGTTCAACTCTCTCTCGCAAAGATAGTTGCAAAGGGTCCGACATATTGTTCATCCATAAGCCCATAACCAATAATGGTTCGTGAACGGGTGGTCGCCAACCGTCCCAAACACACGTTTTTGTGTAGTATTTAAAGTGCATTCCAACAATATGTTCTGTCATAAAATCGTTGGGTAAGTTTTCGTATTGCTCTACTGGAGTTTGTTCTATTATTGTTGCGGATTTCTTGAATTCCTGTCCTGCAATAAACGCGATGACAAATCCTATAACAATAGGGGCAAAGAAACAATATTTTGTGATTTTCTCTGTTTTTCTGAAACTTTTAA
>JAFZTG010000163.1 GCA_017618935.1 Bacteroidales bacterium
CATAAGAGCCAATGTACCAGCACAAACAGTTGCCATTGAAGAAGAGCCGTTCGATTCCATAATATCCGACACTACGCGAACGCAATATGGATAATCTGCAGGAATCATTCTTTTCAAGGCTCTCCATGCCAAGTGACCGTGACCGATTTCACGACGGCCAACACCACGTTGTGCCTTTGCCTCACCTGTTGAGAATGGAGGGAAATTGTAATGAAGTAAGAATCTTTCTCTATCTTGAATCAATACTTCATCAATGATTTTTTCATCTTGTTTTGTACCAAGTGTCACGCTCGTCAACGATTGTGTTTCACCACGTGTGAAGATTGATGAGCCGTGAGGGCCTGGAAGATAGCCAACTTCGCACCAAATAGGACGGATATCGGTTGTCTTACGACCATCCAAACGTTTTCCTTCGTCCAAGATGCAACGACGCATAGCTTCTTTTTCAACAGCATGATAATAACGGTTTACCATTTCTGCCTTTGCTGCTGCCTCTTCTTCGTCCATAGAAGCAAGATATTCATCTCTGATTGCAGAGAAGTTTGCTTCACGTTCGTGTTTGTTTGTATTTTCCGATGCTGCAACGGCGTATGCTTTGTCGTAGCACTTGTTCCAAACGTCTTGGCGAAGTTCTTCGTCGTTCTCTTCGTGACAATATTCACGTTTTACTGTTTTGCCAACTTCTGCCATCAACTCGTTTTGAGCGACGCACATAGGTTTGATTGCTTCGTGAGCGAATTTCAACGCTTCGAGCATTTCTGCCTCAGAAACTTCATTCATCTCACCTTCAACCATCAAAATGTTATCGTATGTTGCACCAACCATAATGTCGATGTCGGCACGTTCCATTTCTTCAAACGTTGGGTCGATTACCAATTTGCCATCAACACGGGCAACGCGCACTTCTGCAATCGGACCGCCAAAAGGGATGTCCGATACTGCCAATGCAGCAGAAGCAGCCAATCCAGCCAATGCATCAGGTTGGTTCTTGCCGTCGGCAGAAATCAAAAGCACGTTCACGAATGTCTCAGCATGGTAATTGTCTGGGAACAATGGACGCAATGCTCTATCGACCAAACGAGCGGTTAAAATTTCATAATCTGAAGCTTTTCCTTCTCTCTTAGTAAATCCACCCGGAAATCTTCCAAACGAAGCGAATTTCTCTTTGTACTCAACAGTAAGTGGCATGAAATCAGTACCTGGAACTGCATCTTTTGCACTACATACGGTAGCCAAAACCATTGTGTCGCCCAAACGAACTACGACAGAACCATCGGCTTGTTTCGCCAATTTTCCCGTTTCGATCTCGATAGTACGACCATCACTTAATGTGATTACCTTCTTAAAAACTTGTAACATATCGTATTTTTTTTTGTGTATATAAATTCGACTATTATAAATAGGAAAAGGCAACTTGAAAAAATTGCCTTCCCACTAATAGATTTTGTATCGTAAAATTATTTACGAATATTCAATTCCTTAATTAAGCTACGGTATTCTTCTATGTCGTGGTCTTTTAAATAAGCCAACAAATTACGTCTTTTACCAACTAATTTCATCAAAGAACGTTGTGTAACGAAATCTTTGTGATTTTCTTTCAATTTCTCGGTTAACGCATTGATTCTTTCTGTAAAGATTGCGATTTGACATTTCGTAGAACCTGAATCATTTGCTGATTTACCGTATTTCTTAATCAATTCAGCTTTTTTTTCTGTAGTTAAATACATAATACTCTATATTTTCTCTAAATCCGTTTTTCAAGACGCAAAAGTAATTGTTTTTCTTGAATTACAATACGCTACAATAATTTTTTTCAAAAAAAGTGAAAAGGTTACATCATAAGTATGTTTTTGGATTTTATCTTTTTTATATCGCTTGCAACGAAACGCACGGAATAATCATTTCTTCGAGTGATATGCCTCCGTGCTGGAACGTGTCTTTGTAGTATTTTGCGTAATAATTGTAATTGTTGGGATATGCAAAAAAGTCTTGATTTGTCGAAAAAATGTAGGTCGAACTCAAATGACTCTTGGGCAGTCGTGCCTCAAGCGGTTTGGTAATCTCAAACACTTCTTTGGGATTGTATTGCAGTGCTTTGCCTTGTTTGTAACGCAAATTAGTGGGGATTGACTTGTCGCCCAACACTTTTATAGGATTCTGAATGTTGACAGAACCGTGGTCGGTGGTGATGATGAGATTGATTTTTTTGTGAGCAAGTTCCTGCAAGAGTTCAAATAGGGGAGAGTGGTTGAACCACGACACGGTGAGTGAGCGATACGCCGCCTCGTCGCTTGCAAGTTCCTTAATCATATTCATCTCGGTTCGTGCATGCGAAAGAATGTCGATGAAATTGTGCACCAAAACCGAAAAGTGACATTGTGAAATCTTGTGAATCCTATCGGAAAGTTTCTTTCCTGAGTTGATTGACGTGATTTTGTCAAAATAGATTTTTTCGTTGTAGCCCAGTCGTTTCAGTTGAGTGACGAGCATTTCTTCTTCGTGAAGATTTTTCATCTCGTCTTCTTCGTCGTCAACCCAAAGTTCGGGATAAAGTTTCTCGATGTCGGCTGGCATAAGTCCCGAAAACAAGGCGTTTCGAGCATATTGCGTTGTAGTGGGTAAAATGCTGAAATAGAGAGAATCCTCGGTCACGGTATAGTATTCGCTCAAAAGTGAACGAAGGGCAATCCAATGGTCGTAACGAAGATTGTCGAGCACGAGCAACAAGGTTTGTCGGTCTTTTTTTATTTCGGGAAGAACTTTTTCCTTGATGATGTTTGGTGACAAGATAGGTTTTTCGGTGCAATTGGGTTGAAACCACGACACGTAGTTTTTCTTGATAAATTTGGCAAAATTCACGTTCGCGTCGTTTTTCTGCATAAGGAGCAAATCGTTCATGCTATGGTCTTTCGATTGTTCCAACTGCATTTCCCAATATACCAAATGCCTATACAGTTCAATCCAGTCCTCGTGCGTGCGTGCATTTGCTATTTCCATACCAAGTTGCGAGAAATCGCGTTGGTATTTCATCGTCATATTTTGCGACAGCAAGTCGTTTTTGTTGAGGTTTTTTTTGAGAGCCAACAAAATTTGATTGGGATTTATAGGTTTTATCAGATAATCGTTGATTTGCGAGCCGATTGCCTTGTCCATAATGTTTTCTTCCTCGCTTTTGGTAATCATGATGACGGGAAGTTCGGGATGTTTTGCCTTTATTGACTCCAAGACTTCTATTCCGCTCAGTCCGGGCATTTGTTCGTCAAGAAACACAATGTCGAAATTTTGGTTCGAAACTTCTGCAATGGCGTCGTTGCCGTTGTTTACAGGATGAACGGCATATCCTTTTGCTTCAAGGAATAAAATATGAGGTTTGAGTAATTCTATCTCGTCGTCAGCCCAGAGTATGTTGATTTGTCGCATAATAATAAATTCTAATATAAATATATAACGGCAAGAAAATCGGTTTAGTATTACAAGACTATGGTATTAGTTTTATGATGGCATACGATTGACCTGGCATAGTTGCCGTAACATTGTTTTCGTTGTGTTGAATTTCAAAGGTGTCGCCAGCCAATAGTTTTGTCGTCGAAAAAGGCACATTGACATTGAACGTCGCTGAAACTTCTTTGCCCGAAGGATTGAGCATTACAAGCACGGCATCGTTGCCGTTTGCTCTTGCATATATAAACGGATAACGGTCTTTTTCCGCGTACAAGGGAACGAATTCTGCGTAATTGGCCAAAGCTGGTTCTGTATGACGAAGTTCTATGAATTTTCGTGTCTTGTTGAGCAAAGAATTTGGGTTGGTCTCTTGTGCGTCAACGTTTGGTGCGTTTTGTGCCGTATCTACGGGCAAATAAAGTTTTTCGGCAGAAGCAGTTGAAAAACCAAGATTTTTGCCTGCCGACCATTGCATAGGCGTTCTTGCTCCGTTGCGAGGTTTATATGCTCCTTCAACCTGTGGCCACGATGTTGGCATTTGTTTCATACCGATTTCGTTTCCGTAATAAATAAAAGGCACGCCTGGCATAGTGAATCCAAAGGCGAAAATTATCTCCATATCTTTGTCGGTGCGGTTGTTGCACAATCGGGCATTGTCGTGGTTTCCAAGTGGAAGGCAAATGTAGCCCTTGTCTTTTGTGGCTTCGTATTGAGGCATATAGTTTGCAAGAAATTCCGAAATGTTACCTTTCCCTTCCACGTCGAAGAAACTGTGTCCTTCTGAAAAACCGTTCAAGATGCGCCAGTCTTCTTTTTGAAATAAATCGTTGTAGCCGTTAAACCAGTGGAAAAAATCCACGTGGAAGCAGGTGTCGAGTGCGTCAATAGGATTTGACCATTCTGCAACCATAAATGCGTCGGGATATTCGTTTTCGAGGAGCTGACGAATTTCACGCCAAAATTCTTTCGTGGCATTTACGTGTGTGTTGAAAAATTGCTCGTTACCCACTACGTTGGCATCTTTGGTAAGTGCACCAGCCATATCAGCACGGAAACCGTCGGCTCCCATATCCATCCAAAAACGAAGCACGTTTTTCATTTCTTCTTTTAAGTTTAAGATATCGGGGTGGTCGGGAGGAAGTTGCCACGAATAGTTTGAATCGGGGAGTGCGAATCCGTAATTCAGTGCCGGTTGACAATAGTAGAAGTTTCTCATATATTGTCCGTTGCGTTCACCATATCCTTTTATGAAATCGCTTGCATATTCTTCTGGTGGATTTTTCCATACGTTGTCGGTCCAAATGTACCAGTTGGTGTATTTGTTTGTGTCTTGTCGGGCTGATGCCTGAAACCAAGGGTGTTCCATAGAAGTGTAGCTTGCCACAAAGTCAAAAATTACGTGTAATCCGCGTTTATGGGCTTCGGCAAACAATTGTTTCGCATCGTCGTTCGTTCCATAGCGGGGAGCCACTTTTTTGTAGTCGGAAATGTCGTAGCCGGCGTCGGCAAAGGGAGATTCAAAGAATGGATTGAGCCAGATTGCATCAACGCCAAGACTTTTCACATAATCAAGTTTTTGAATGATTCCTTGCAAATCGCCAATGCCGTCACCATTGGAATCGTAAAATGTTTGCGGGTAAATTTGATAAAAAACCGCATTTTTAGCCCATTGAGGGATGTTGGGAATTTGGCATGTTCCCGTTATCTCTTTTGCTTTGTACGTTTCATTGTCATTTTTTTTCGTTGAACATGAAAAGAATGACAGAGACAGGAATAATAAAATGGTATTTTTTGTCGTAAATAAACGATGTATTTTCATAAGTTTACTTGTTTACATTACACGAGTTAATGTAACAAAGATAAAAAAAATGTAAAACAAAAAAAGCACCCGAAAAGGTGCTTTTTTATGTATCAATTGTGCCTAATTACTTGCTGCACGTGTCGCACGGCTGTGGCACTGGCTGGCTTGAATGAGGAGAAGCAACTGGTTCCCAAATATACACTATGGAATCGTGAACATTGTCGCCTTCGCCCACTTGCACAACAACTTGTCCTTTGATGACTGACGGCGCAAAATAAGGAACCATGATAGGAATAATGGAATCCCGTGCCGATTCACCTTCGCCAATACGAATCACAATACCTGTTTCGTCGGACTTCATAATAGTGATTTCTTCATTCACCGTTTGCTCCGGAGCAGTCTGTTGCTCTTGCACCTGAGGAGTTGCTTCCTCATCTTCCTTGCCGCACGCAACTATCGCTGCCACAGCAAGCATTGAGATAAAAAATACTTTTTTCATAACTTTACTGCTTTACAAATGTTAAACTTTCTGAATTATTTACCACCAACACATACGTGCCAGCTTTCAACGATAAGACATTTACCATTTTAATGTAAAAGTTACTGTATCCTATAAATACTTGAAACCCTTTTCCCCTCTGCTTCAATATAATACGCCGTTTGAGTAGCTATATCGGTAACTACTGTCATATCTTTACCTTGTGTATTTTCTCCGTATTGAATAAAAATATTCTTAGACGCGCTAAACTCTGGCGCAGGTTCATAACCAAAAGGCACGACAGCCGTTTTATCAATAGTGAGTTCCGAAACCTCTGTCGTGGCCAGATTATAGCGATACACCTTTCCCAATGAATTATTTTCATAACCATAAATACATCCGTCAAAACTTGGAAATGATTCAACTACGTTATTGAATTCTGCAATTTCTTTCATTTCAAATCGTTCTGTTTCCGAAGAAAATGAAATGAGTCTATTCCCATTCATAAAGGCAACGGTTGACTCTTCAGTGTAACGTGGCAAATATTGAGCGACATCGCTATACACAAACGGCACGATTTGCGTACAAAGAGAGTCAACAGAAACAGTGTTGTCACCAATAGTTAGGCGATACGTCGTTAATTCGCTTTGGTCAAGTTCATTTTTTATACAATTAACATAATAGATTATTCCATTTGCAGAAAATATAACATCATACGATGCTTTATCCCAAACTTTCGTATTAAGCCGCAGAATATCTATTTTACCGTCAGGATAGAACACCATCGGTTTCCAAATACCATCTTCTGAGCGTTCTCGTCCCATAGCAATGATTGCATCATTTTGACAAACAAAACTATTGATGAGACAATTATCGGGTAAAACAGTCTCTATTATTGGTTTAGAATCATTATTATCGGTTACTTTTAGTAAATTTGATGATAGTACATAAAAACCATTTTCCGTTGGACTGATATATCCCTTGGGAATGTAAAAATCACTATTGTCATACAAACGAGTAATGTGGTCTATCTCGCTTAAATCAAGTATTCCGCCATCCTTTTTACGAACCACATACTGATAGATGTCATTTTTCAGTTCAGAAATCACAGTCTGTAATTCAGCTGGACAATTAGTCTCATCGGTTACATAATAACGGCAGTCACGTAACCAGATATAATTTTGTCCAATGGAAACAAAGCTTGTAGGAACGACGAAAAGGTTATTCTCTACAAATGCTTTTGCCTCATCGGTTGCGCCCTCCATGTTATATTGAAACGAAACAATTTCCAATTCTCCACTATGAGTCATTGTACACAAATACGGAATCGTTTTTTCTCTTTGTATTGTATCTGATTTCAGATTGTATGATTTCAATGCTTCTTTTGAAGGATTAACCACTACAAAATACGAAGCATCGGTCATACCAACTTTGCTTAGTGTCACACTTTTTACATTTGGTGAAGATTCGTTCTTGTTACATCCACTGATAATGCAAACTGATAAAACACACGATAAAAACAATAACTTTTTCATAATCACTCTATATTTAATTTAACGCCAGATTGTACTTCAACATCAGTATCCAAATATACATTATTTTCTGCTTCTAACGTTACATTCGCATTATTTGTAAAATATACATTCCCGTATGGGACAGCCGTTGTAATATGTTCTCCTGCAGATATATTGTTTCCGTAATAATAAGCATCACTACTTATGGTACAATTTTGTAAATAAATATCTGGAGCAGAACGATACGGCACATGATTTTTTCATAAACTTATATTTTTTAATTTCGTCAAAAGTAATAGTGGGAAAATCTAAACGAATGACAAAATATGCTTTTGTTTGTCGTTTTTCTGCTATTTTATAGCTTTCTACAACATTTTAATAATCATAGTCGTTCCCGCCGTAGCCGCCGCCAAAGTCGTCGTAGCCGCCAAAATCGTTTCCTCCGAATTCGTCATTGCCAAATTCATCGTCGTTGTTGCTAAACAAGTCGTCGTCTTCGTCAATTCCTGTTTCGTTGAACAGGTCGTTGAAGTCTTCGGCAGTGTCGTTCTCTTTCTGAAGAGGAGGATTTCCTGTGGAATGAACGCACACGGGATATTTTTTCTTCGGGTCTTTTTTCAGAATATCAACCAAAGTACAGAATAATGCACGGTCGCCGAAAAAGTCAAACTGATATATGAGTTTGTCGCCTTTGTTGCTCACAAAATCTTTCAGTTTGGCCTTCTGCATAGGAATTGTCCCCGTGTCTTCCTCGCCCATGTCGAACAAGGTGATTTCTTGCTCCTTGTCCCAATCGTCGTTGGAAACGAAGAATGAAGCCATTTCCGAATCTTTGTAATCGCACGCTTTAAGAATCGCCTTGTGGAATTTCAAGAACGTGTCGTCTTCCGAAATTTCTATGCTTCTTGAAAACAATTCGTTTTCGTCGCTGATTATTCTGAACTTGTAAATCATACTACAAACTGATTAAGAAGTTTAACGTCTCAATATTTTCTTCAATGCGAGGGACAAACGATTCCCCGAATTGAACTGTTTTTGTGCGAAATGCTGTTGATTTACTGATGATATACTGAATTTCATCTTTGTGTTTTTCAATCGCATTTTGCACTTGTGAAAGGTCGGAATATTTTTCGTAATAAACAACAGCCAACGGAGATTTTAATTCATTTGTGTCTTCTTTTAGAATAAGAAAACCGTTGTCCAAGTGGGTTTGCCGTGCCACCAAGTATATTGATTTGTTGTATTCGTAGTTGTTCATATACTTGTAATGGAGTGATACGGAGTTGTATTTTTCAACGGCGTCGAGTATTCGTTTCTCGTCAAATGTGTCGGGTAGATAAAGTTTCGACACGTTTCGGCGGCTCAATCCAAAGAAGTTGAAAATATCGTTTCCCAACCGTTCCAAGTCTTGTTGTGTCTCGCCACCGTCGAGAACGGCGACGGAAGTTTTTTGTTTCCGAATAAGATGCGGATATTTCTGCATATAGATTTCAAAACTGCGTGTCGTTTCTCCTGCAATGATAGCGTCGAATTGCGAGAGGAAATTTTCGGTGACGGCAATATAGTTTTTGAATTGCGGCTCTATGGCAACCAACTCTTTTATAATGTATCGGGGAAGCAACGGGTCTTTCTCGGCAGGTTTTAAGATGAGGATGTTGCCCGTAATAAGTATGCAGAGCATATCGGGGAATGCGTCAAGGGGCGTTTTCCCTTCGGGAAGCAGTGCCACTCGTTTGCTCGGTTTTTCCTGAATGTATGTTTGGGCAATGAGCGTGTGCAACGATTTTTCCTGCAGGAGCCCTATGATTTCTTGCAGTGCAGATTTTGTGTTTTCGGCGGTGAAATAGGGATTTTTGTATTCCGCACGTGAGATGGCAAACGATAAGTCGGCATTCTCTTCGCCTGAATCGAGGGCATTTTGCAGTTGTCGCCCCAGCGAAATGAATGCCGAAATACGTTGCTCTAAAGTCATTGCTTATCGTTCGTCAATGATTTTTACACCTGGATTTTTTGCCTTGTCAAACGTGAACGAAGCGTCGGAAATTTGTTCGTTAACCTTGAACGTGTTCACGGTGATGGTGTATTTGTTACCGTCTTTTGCGAAATATTCCGCTTTCCAGAGTTGCGACTTGTCTTTGTCGATTGACAGACGAACTTTTGAATATTCACTATTGTCAATATCTTCGGGATACAAGTCAATCACGTAGATTGCACGGCTTGCCTCGAAACGGTCCTGAATGAATTTGTATTTGAATCCTTTTTCGTACATCGTAAGTACTTTTGCGGGATTCATCATGTCGGAGTCGCCGTTGTCAACCGTCGATACAACCACTTCTTTTTCATCCACCATATATGTCCACAAGTTTTTCCCGTCGCAGTACAGGATATTGTCGAGCACCGACAACTGGTATTTGTTACCTTTCATAAGCAAGGTGCCGTTTGCCTTGTCGTTTTTCCCATCGGGCGATGTGTGGACAAGAGAGTAGGAGATGTTTATGGAAGAATAACTTTTCGTTTTTTGCGAAACTTTGTCGAGAATTTCTTTCGCATTCTTTGTGTTTTGTCCGAAAACTGCTACTGAGCAGATTGCAAGGACAGATAAGAGTGAAATAACTTTTTTCATATTTTTAGTTTTTCTCATCATACATCAACAATCGTTCCAAAAATTATTTTAACATTCCTTTTTCACGAAGATTATTTAGGATTTGTTCCAATCCAATGGTATCGACAAGCACTTCGCGAGGTTTTGACCCTTGTGCCGGACCTACAATATGATGAACTTCCAATTGGTCCATCACGCGTCCTGCACGGTTGTAACCTAACGAGAAATTTCGTTGTATGAGCGAGGTGGAACCCGAATTTCCCGATACAATCAAATGTGCAGCATCTTCAAAAATAGGGTCTAATTCATCATTTGCCTTGGCACTGTTTGATGAACCTACTGCATTCTGGCTTGAATCCTTCACTTCGGGCAATTGCATTGGCTCTCCGTATCCTTGTTGTTTCTGGATGAATGAAACAATTTTTTCTACTTCGGGTGTATCTACAAAGGCACATTGCACACGTTCGGGTTTTTGACCTGTGGAAATCAACAAGTCGCCCTTGCCCGTCAATCCTTCGGCGCCACGTTCGTCCAAAATGGTGCTACTGTCAATTCCCGAAGCCGTTCTGAATGCGATTCTACCTGGAATATTCGCTTTGATAAGTCCCGTGATGACCTTTACACTTGGACGTTGCGTAGCAAGAATAAGGTGCATACCAACGGCACGGGCTTTTTGCGCAATACGGGCAATTGGTGTCTCAATCTCTTTGCCCGCCTGCATGATGAAGTCGCCAAACTCGTCAATGATGATGACAATGTAGGCCAAGTATTTATGTCCTTTGTTCGGGTTAAGTTGGCGATGGATGAACTTGTCGTTGTATTCTATGATGTTTCGGCAGTGTGCTTCCATCAATAACTTATATCTGTTTTCCATTTCTTGCACGAGGGAGTTCAACGTTTGTTGCACTTTCAGGCAGTCGGTAATGATGATGTCGTCCTCGCCAGGATATTGTGCCATGTAATGTTTCTCCAGACCTGCATAAATGCTGAATTCCACCATTTTGGGGTCCACAAGCACGAATTTCAGTTGTGACGGGTGTTTCTTGTACAACAACGAAGTCACAATCGCGTTCAAACCTACCGATTTTCCTTGACCCGTGGCACCAGCGACCAAAAGGTGCGGCATTTTTGCGAGGTCGAACATATAAACCTCGTTGGTGATTGTTTTTCCCAAAGCCACAGGCAATTCCATTGTCGATTCCTTGAATTTCTGAGAATTGATGACGGAATACATAGAAACGGTTTGTCGTTTTTTGTTTGGTACCTCAATACCGACGGTTCCTTTGCCTGGAATAGGTGCAATGATACGTATTCCGAGAGCCTCAAGGTTCATCATTATGTCTTTTTCAAGACTTTGTATCTTTGAAATTCTTGTACCCGCTTTCGGTACTATTTCGTAAAGTGTGATGGTAGGTCCAACTGTTGAAGAAATTCGTTCTATCTCAATGCCGAAATCTTGCAACGTCCTTTCAATCAAGTTTTTGTTGGCAAGCACTTCGTCTTCGTCCACGTCAACTTGTTTCAAATCGTTGTCGTATATTTTGAGCAAGTCAACTCCAGGTTGTTTGAAACGCGATAAATCTTCTTTCGGATCGTAGTCTTTCATCTCCATTGCAATGTTGTCGGTATTTTCCACGGCAGCATTGGTGTTGTTGATGACCATTCCGTCAATTTTTATGGTCGATGGATTTGTATCCGTCGTTTCTTCTTCAAGTTCTTCTTCTTGCTCTTGTTCTTCTTTGTCTTGAACGTTGTCTTCCGAATCTTCCTCCGTGTCGTCGGTAGTTTCTTCTTGTTCGTCTTCCTGCTCAACTACCTCTTCTTGTTCTTCCTCGTTCTGGTCGGTTTCTTCAACCGTTTCGTCCGAAATTTCTTCTACGACGGGAACGTTTTCTGTTTCTTCAGTAACTTGCTCTTCCTCAGTAACTTCAGCAACTTCTTCTTGTGGTTGTTCTATTGGTTGCTCTTGCGTCTCTTCTTCGTGAGTAGTTTCGGGAACAATGGTAATCGGCGTATTTTCGGGAACTTCCAATTCAATGTGCGATTCTTGTTCAGTGGATTCCACGGTTTCCTCCGTTTGCGTTTCTTCGGCGGGTTGTTCTGTTTCTTCCGTGTGAGGCGTAATAACTTTTCGGTATTGTGCTTCGAAGAAATCGTGTACTTTGTTGAATGTGAAAATGACATACGCCAAGTCAACGATGATTATGAGGAGGCCTGTGAAAAATTTACCGACTGCATTTTGTAACAACTGGTAACTTAAAAAGTAGCCCACACAACCGCCAAGATTACCGTCCCATAAATCGTTGCAAAAGAATCCCAATGTGATTGACAACATCAGCATCATAGAAATGGCTATAAAGATGCCTTTGCGTAGCGACAATTGTATTCTTTCTCGGAAAATGATTTTTGCAATGAGGAAAAAACAAAGAAATACGATACCGAAGGAACCGATACCAAACCAGTCGTGGATGAATTTCTTGGAACATTTTGCTCCTAATTGCCCAGCCCAGTTTTGGAAAACGAAGTCGGCAGGTTTTTCTATTGCGGGGTCAACTTTTTCTATGCTGTTGTCGGTGAGCAGTTCGCTTTGGTCTATGCTCCAGGTGAAAAAGAACGAGGTAAAGGCAATAGTCAAGAACGTGCCTATGGCAAATAGTCCAAAGATTACGGCTATCTTTACTTTCTGTTCCTTGAGTTTTTGAAATATATTGTTCAGCATTAAAATTCCATTTTAAGATATTCGTCAAAAATAGCATTCATAGAATCCACTTCCACTCGGTTGAAGTCTTTGGGAACGATAAATTTTGTACTGTCAACCTCCAATTCGGAGATTTCGTCAAGAGTGATGTGCATTGAAATGTCCTTGAGGGCGATTCTGTAATCGAGCAAAACGCCGTCAATGTCCTTGTAAGGCGTGTGCCAGTTGGGATTATGAATCTTTAAGTCTTTGGTGTACCAGATGTCGTATTCTTCTTTGTCCTTGTCCTTGAACGACACGTGAACTTTGTGCGCAGTCAGACCATGAATTTCCTTTTCTTCCTTGGTCGGCGTAAGAATGATTCCCGGCATAGGGTCGAAGCCAATCATTTTTTCGCCAAATTTTGCCTCGCAGGCATATTTTTTCGGCATAAAATAGAACAACACGCTGTTGGTCTTTGATTTCACGTTGGAAATATATGCACAGCGAAACATTCCGAAGGCACTGATTTCCATCGAGGAACTTGCATTCTTGTAGTAGTATTTGAGCGTTTCGGGCAATAGTCCTATGATGGCTCGCTCGGCTTTTTCCTTTTCGTTGAATTCTATTTTGTAGGTAAGTGTGCCTTCGTTGTTGCCTCGTTTACAGGATACACAAAACAAAAGCGTTGCAATGAACGCCAATGTTACAGTTATCGTCTGTTTAGAAATCCCCATTTCGTACACTTTTCTATGAATGCAAAGGTAATAAAAATCGTGCAAAAAAATCAACTTTCAACTTCAAAGAATACTTTATAAAAACTTATGCCTTTTTCGGGATCGTATCCTCGTTCCAAATATTCGGGTCGGGAATGTACGTAGATGTGGAAATTTTTGTCCAATTTGATGACGCTTCGGAGATATTTTTTCGATTTTTTTACAGCCGTTTCGTCTATGTTGAACGAGGCGGGAATCTCCACTTCGTATTTGTTTCTATATCCTTGCTTGAAATTGTTGAAGGCCTGAATTACTTCGGGATTCCCTATTGTCGTTTCGTTGAATTGGTTTTCGTCGAACGTTTGGTTTGTTTGAAAATAATTCAAGGAATTTTGAAGAAATTTTATTCTGTCCTCGTTTGCCACCGAATTGTTTGGAGCAAGCACCTCGTCGTTGAAATCCTTACAAATTTTGAAAAATGATTCTGTGTTGAAATATTCATTTTCAATGGCTTTTGCTTCCAGAAAATAGTCTATCCAATACACGTCATCACCTTTCGTATTGTCCTGTGCCTTAATGATATAACTATTTTCTTCCGTAATGTTGAAAATAATGCAGCCTTTGTTCAGTTTTTTCAAACTGATGCCTTCATCTGTCTGAAAATTGATTTCGTTCTCGTTTTGCAGGAGTTTTAAAAATGTTTCTTTTTGTTCCGACGTGAAAATTCCGACAGCATCTACAAACTGGTCATCGACCTCGCAGTTGGTGAAGTAAGCCACATAGACCTCGTTGGCGTTAATGTCTTTGTCGGCAACGACATCCGAGAGTTTCTCAAGAACTTTGACGGAGAAATCGTACATGTTTGTCTTTTTTTCAAAAAGTTGTTCGCATTCCGAAGCAACCAGATTATGATTGTCGATAAAACGATATAAATCAGGCGATTTCATTGCTAAAGAGAAATAACTTTTGAGTATTTCCTGCGTTTCCTCGTCAAGAAACTGAATTTCGTTCTTGGAAATGAAACATTCTTTTTTTGTTCCTTCTTCTTCGTTTGCTACCACATTGATTTTATGAATGACAATTTTTTCAACTGTCGCTTGTGCTAATGATATCATAGAGTTACATTTTATTCGTCAAGTTTCCATTCAATTCGGTAACGGTCTTTGAACTGTTTTACGGTGTCGTTTTCTATCAGGTTTGACGAAATAGAAAGCACGCTGTCGGCTACCGAACATTGTCGTGTCAAATAGGAGTGAAGCAGCGTGTTACGCCAGTTCATATCTTTGAGTAATTCCGTTTTCATTTTGTTTTCGTATAGCAATACGGCTTTTTGTTCGTTGGTGTATTTGCTCTTGTTTTTTATGCCGTTTTCTTGCATCATTTTATCGGCATAAGCAGTCAGTTCTGGTGCTTTTGACGATATTGCCGTGTATTTTTCTTTTATTAGCAAGTCGTTGGCATTCTGTTCGTTAGTAGGATTTGTCTCGTCTTGTATAGCCATATTTTTCTTCAACTCAACCATGCAATATTCTTCAATGGCTGGTTTGTAGAGCACATCTTGCACGAGAATGAGTTTAAGTTCCGGTTTTTCCTTCTGCAATGCGCCAAGTTTAGCGAATTGTGCATATTGTTCGTCGTTGAATTCGTTTGCCGTGGCAGAAATGAGCACTTGCTCGATGTTTTCATTTCCCGATTTCATCACATTGAATGGCGATGCGGCAACTTTAACCAACAGATTGCCAAGCGTCTTGATGATGAGTTTTCCATACGAGAAATTGGGCGAGTCAATGTTTCCCGAAACGGGGATGTCAAGGTCGGCCTTGCCGTTTTTGTCGGTTAAGACGTAAATTCCCATTTTGAGGGGAACTGTTTTGTATTCGGCAGAGACAGATTTGTCTTTGTCGCCGATTTCTGGTTTAAATAAATTGAGCTTGTTTGTTCCTCGTAAGTTGTTGTTAATGATTACGTTTTGACTTTGTAGCGAGATTTTTCCGTGAGTAATCGGATTACCGAACATTGCGATGGAATAGGGTGAGAACGATTGTAAGTCAAGGTTGTTGACCGTAACGGTGATATTCTGGTTAGATATGTCGTCAATGCTGCCAATCCATTTGATTTTGAGTTTTCCCGAATTTTGCAAAAGGGCAGTGAGCGTAACGTCATTTTTTTCGTTGAGGTTGAACTTTTGAGCCGACACCTGAATGTCGCTAATCGTATAGTTAAATTGCTGAGGGAGCGTGTTGTCGGTGTATAAAAATTCCGAATTGTTTATTTGCAAATCGTCTATGATGAGCGCAAATGGTTGCTCGGGAATCGTGTCGGTTTGGACAACTTCGGTTGCACTGTCTTGTGCGGCAGTCGTGTCGGCTTTTATGAGTAAGGTGAAATTGTCTGTCGTGTCTTGGAATAATTCATAGTAGGATTTGAAACCTAAAACGTGAAGTTTGTTTAACTCTATTTTGTTGTTTATCAAATCAATATGACGAATGCTGGTATAAACGCTGTCGAATGCGGCAACGTTTTTATGTAATGAATCAACAAGACAAAAGTCTTTTATTCTTATATCGCCGTTCACGTCAAGATTCATGACGTGTTCGGTAGAACCCTTGATTGCCAAGTCCGACGAAAATGTACCCGTTACATTTTCCACATTCAGCGATTGTTGCAGATAGGGCAGAATAGGGGATAGTTGAAAATTCTTTATGTGTAATTGCAAGTCGTAGAGCGATTTGTCGGTATCGTATTTAATGTTTGTGGCAAGTTGACCGCCATTGAGAAAGTCAAGATGCAATCCCATATCTGCTTGTAAATCAGACAAATCTATGCCAGGAATTATGATAGAAATATCTTTGAGATTCCATTCGCTGCCAATTTCTTTGTCTTTGTAGCAGAGAAAACTATGGTCCAAATGAATGTCGTTGATGATGACTGCCCACGACGATGGTTCTTCAATAGTGTCGGTGGCAGTGCTGTCGGAGAAAAAATCAATGATGTCGCTGAAGTTGAAAATGTCGCCATTTTGAACGACGGTAATATCGGCGTGCGAAAGAAGCACGTGTTCTATTTCGACTTTGTGTCCGAGTAACCCTAACATGTTGAGATTCACGTCAAGGAGGTTGAACGATACGAACGATGTGGTATCGTCGCTTTCGTACAACGTGAAGTCTTCGACTTTGAGTCTTCCTGAAAATATATTAACTGACAAATCGCCCATTTCGGCTTTTCTGCCAATTAATTCTTTCGAATTTTTCTCGATATACGATTCTGCAATGGGAGAAACGCCAAATGCGATGATGAGAATGAGTGCTAAAACGCTGATTCCTATTATAATAAGTGCTTTTTTCATACTAATTTTTTTGACACCCAAATGTAGTAAATAAATTAAGAATAAACGTTCTGAAATAGTGATTTCCCACTATACGATTCCTTCTTTGAGCAGGTCGTGTAAGTGAATCATACCCAGATATTTTGTGCCGTCGGTGACAACAAGTTGGGTGATGTTGTTTTTCTCCATTTTTTCAAATGCCTTGAGTGCGTGCTCGTGACGACTGATTGTCTTGGGATTTTTCGTCATAATGTCAATTGCTTTGGCAACGGAGATATTGGTGTTTTTCTCAAGCATTCTTCGCAAGTCACCGTCGGTAATGATTCCAAGCAAATTATTCTCTTTGTCAATAACGGCAGTTGCCCCCAATCGTTTTGAAGAGATTTCAATAATCACTTCCGAGATGGATTGGTCTGCATATACTCGGAGCGTTTTCTTCAATAAAAATATCATCGACACGCATATACATACGTTTGCCCAACGCACCACCAGGGTGATATTTTGCAAAATCTTGCGGAGTGAATTTTCGTTGTTCCAACAAACACATTGCAAGCGTGTCACCCATTACGAGTTGTGCTGTCGTACTGTTGGTAGGGGCAAGGTTGTTGATGTCGGCTTCGCGTTCCACATGGGCATACAGCACGTAATCGGCATGTTCAGCTAAATACGATGTCCGTTCCGAAACCATTGCTATGAGCGTGTTTCCACCTCGTTTCAAAAGAGGAATCAAAACTTTGATTTCTGGCGTGTTTCCGCTTTTTGAAATACAGAGCACAATATCGTCTTTCTGAATCATTCCCAAATCGCCATGGATTGCTTCCGCTGCGTGCATAAACAATGCTGGCGTGCCAGTAGAGTTCATCGTGGCGACGATTTTGTTTGCGATAAGAGCACTTTTTCCTATGCCGGTAATGACAAGTCGGCCTTTGCTCGCAAGAATTTTCTTGACAACCACGGCAAAACTTTCATCAAGATATTTTGATAAATTATTGATTGACTGCGATTCTTCAACGATGATTCGTTTCGCATTTTCTATGATAGTGCTATTATCGTCCACGATTTCAAAAATTTGATGTGCAAATATATGAATTTACATGAGATAACTTGGTGTTAAGAGGAAACTTGTTGTCGCTATGGAAATAAATCCGACCAAATATCCCACATAAATTTGCGCGGGAGTATGGGCATTCAGGTAGAGTCGTGCGGTGCCTACGAGTCCAGAAAAGAGTACGACAAGAGGGACAATCCATGCCAGTTCTTCCGAAAGCAAAAAGAATTTTTTTATCCAAATAATGAATAGTAATCCCAACAATCCGCCCATTCCTATGGCATGAAAACTGATTTTCCAAAATTGCGACACAATGTAGGCTATTATCATTGCAAGAATACAACCCCACAAATATGGGGCGAACATTTGAGAACTGATTGGTTGAAACATTCCCACAACGTAATTTACAATGACGAGCAAGAGCAACATTGACCGATGTTTGGGCAAATCATAGTTTTTGTCCCGAATGAAAAAAAGTGCATACAAAAAACAAAAGATAATGCTGAGTAAATAAAAATAAATAACAAGTCTTTTCAAGTAATCAAAGTCAATATAGTCTTTGAAATAGGGCATCGTAATGCACCACGTAAGTATGTAACAGCCCAAAACGGGCATTCCAATCGGGTGAAAAATAATTGAAACAATCCAAGCAAGAATGTCAAGCGCCTTTTTCATGCTATAATTCTTTACGGAGTCGTCCTACGGGCAGTCCGAGTTGTTCGCGATACTTGGCAATCGTTCTTCGGGCAATGATATAACCTTTTTGTTTCAGTACGTCGGCTAATTGTTCGTCGGTATATGGTTTTTTCTTGTCTTCCTCGGCAATCGTCTCTTGGAGGATTTTCTTTATCTCACGAGACGAAACTTCTTCGCCCGATTCTGTTGTCAAACCTTCTGAGAAGAAGTATTTCAATGGGTACACGCCATATTGCGTCTGAATGTATTTGCTGTTTGCCACACGCGAAACGGTTGAAATATCCAACCCTGTCTTGTCGGCTATGTCCTTCAAAATCATCGGTTTCAACTTTGTTTCGTCGCCCGTGGTGAAGAATTCTTTTTGAAAATCGATGATTACCTGCATTGTGGAAAGAAGCGTGGTATTTCGTTGCTTCAACGCATCGATAAACCATTTTGCCGCATCTAACTTTTGTTTTATGAACTCAAATGCTTCTTGTTGATTTTTGTTGTTATCTTTTGTGTTTTTATACGTTTGAAGCATATTCACGTACGTTTTGCTTATATGTACGTTGAGCGTGTCATTTTTTAAGGTAAGATTCAATTCACCATCAACATTTTCCAAATTGAAATCGGGCGTGATGGCCATATTGATTGTCTTGGCGTATGAATCGGCTGTTCCGTTTCCTGGCTTTGGATTCAGTTTGAGAATGACGCTCATGGCATCTTTCAAATCTTCTTCCTCAATTTCCAGACCTTGACAAATTTTGTCAAAATGTTTTTTGGTAAATTCTTCGTAATAATCTTGCAAAATCTTTTTTGCGGTGACGATTTCCGTCGTTTTTTCTTTGCGGTCTAACTGCAAGATAAGACATTCTTGCAACGTTGTCGCTCCAATACCGGCAGGGTCGAGCGTTTGAATCGCCGAAAGAATGCGTTGCAGTTTTTCCACGTCAACCGAGACGTTTTGCAACAATAATATATCGTCGGAAATGCTTTCCAAATCTCTTCGCAAATAGCCGTCTTCGTCAATATTCCCGATGATGAATTCCGCCAACGACATTTCTTCGTCGGTCAAATCCAACAAACCTAATTGCGAAATAAGATTTTCTTGAAACGAGGTTCCGCCAGAGAAAGGAATGTCTTTATTTTCTTGGTCGGGCGAGGTGTTATTCACAGAATACTTGTAGTTGGAGTATTCTTCTTCGTTGAAATAATCGTCAATGTCGAATTCGTTATTTTTATCTGTTTCAGTAAGATTTTCGTCCGATTTTTCGTCATCGTTGTTGAACTCCGAAGAGTCGTCGTTTGACTCGATTTTTTCTTCCGATTCCTCGTGGTCGCCGTCGCCGTCAACTTCTAATGCTGGATTAACTTCAATTTCCTCTTTGATACGAGTTTCCAGTTCCATAGTAGGAATTTCAAGCAGTTTTATGACTTGAATCTGCTGTGGAGAAAGTTTTTGTTGTTGTTTCTGTTGTAGTTTTTGGTCCAGCATACCAAGAATTTTTAAATCTTAACCATTTGAATATTATTCTCTTGCAAAATGTCAATCAGTGCCTCGTTTGAATCGCAGCGAATCACAACTTTTGCAGAACCGCCGTCGGCAAAGGCGTACATATAATCTATATTGATTCCTCGTTCGGAAATAAGACGAATTGCCTTGTGCAAGCCGCCTGATTCGTGAGGAACTTCAATACAAACAACGTCGGTCAAACGAACGGTGTAATTGTTGTCTTTTAAAATCTGATATGCCAATTCTGGTCGTCCCACGCAAAAGCGAACGATTCCGTAATCTACCGAATCGGCCACACAAAATGCCGACATGTTGATACCGTTGTCAGTCAATACTTGCAACATTTTGTTAAGACTATTTGCCTTATTTTCCAAAAAAACTGAAAGTTGTTTAACTACCATATTCAATTATTTTTTAGAGATACGTATTTTATAAAAAGTTCAATTTCTAAAACGGTTCAAATATAGTGAAATTTCCCTACTTTTTGTATCTTTGACAAAATTTTAATGCAGATGAAAGTAGAAAAAAATACGGTTGTTGCTTTGTCATATACACTATATAATAATGACGAAAAAGGCGAAGTGCTTGAAGTTTGTACGGCAGAAAAACCATTGGAATTTGTGTTTGCCTTTGGTAATTTGTTGCCTGCATTTGAAAAAAATATCGAGAATTTGAGCGTCGGCGATGATTTTGATTTTGTTTTAAAACCAGAGGAAGCATACGGCGAAAGAACGGAAGAAGCTGTTGTTGATGTGCCGATGAACATTTTTACGGTGAATGGCGTGGTGCAACACGAAATTTTGTTCGAAGGAAGCGAAATTCCTATGCGTGACAATACTGGTCGCCCATTGACGGGAAAGGTGGTGAAAGTTGACGATGCAAAAAATGTGGTCGTTATGGATTTTAATCATCCGTTGGCTGGTGTCAATCTATATTTTTCGGGAAAAATAGAATCTATTCGCGAAGCAACCGAAGAAGAACAGAAAAACGGATTGCAACGTGGTTGTGGCGGTTGCCATTGTGGTGGCGATTGCGGAAGTAGTTGCGGTGACGACAAAGAATGTGGAGGTTGCGGCAGTTGCCATTAATGCTTATGAGTGAAACGAACGACACGACTCGGGAATTTATCAATGTTGAGAAAATTCTGAAGACAAAGGCACCATCTTTATACAAGAAGATGCCTCGTTTTCTCGTTCGTTATTTTACCAAGGTTTTACACCAAGATGAGGTGAATTCCGATTTGCAAAAAATCTCCGACCTTGTTGGCGTTCCTAAGTTTCACAAACATTTAGAAATCAATAATATACAAATTGATTATCACGGGAAGGAAAATGTACCGAGCGACGGTCGTTTTATTTTCGTTTCAAATCACCCGTTTGGCGGTCCCGATGGTATTATGATTGTTTCGGCAGTGGGAAAAATGTTTCCCAAAACGAAGCTGATGGTGAATGATTTACTGATGTATCTTCCTGATATTGAAGATGTTTTTATTCCAATCAATCGTTTTGGCCGAAATAAGCACGAATATGTCGATATGCTGGAAAAAAGCATGAACTCCGACTATCAGATTATTATTTTCCCTGCTGGTTTGGTAAGTCGGAAAATTAAGGGGAAAATCGTCGATTTGGAATGGAAAAAATCCTTCGTTTCGTATGCCAAACGCTATCAGCGCGATATTATTCCTGTGTTCATTAGTGGGCAAAATTCAAATTTTTTCTATAATCTTGCAAATTGGCGTAAACGATTGGGTGTCAAGGTCAATATAGAACAATTATATTTGGTTGACGAATTGTATAAACACAAGAACGAGAGCGTGTCAATGTACTTTGGAAAACCGATAAAATATACCGACTTGAGCAAGGACAAGACCGATGCGGAGTGGGCACAAGAGATAAAACAGATTGTTTATTCGTTGAAAACCGACAAATAGATGAAACAAATTATAGAACCAGTACAAAGAGAGTTGCTCGAAGCAGAATTGACGGAAGACAAGTGCTTGCGGGAAACGCATTATGGTTCTAATAAG
>JAFZTG010000164.1 GCA_017618935.1 Bacteroidales bacterium
CGTGGCACCTTCGTTGGTGTAAAGTTGCTCCACATTGTCCCAATTCGCCACCATACAGAAATCTTTTGAAGTAAACGTCTCGTCAACGGCTGCGGCAATTTTCAGCGTCGCCTTGCTCGTGTCAACACCTTCGAAATCGGTGAACGTCAATGTTATAGTACAACTTTCGCCGTCCTTGAAAGAATCTTCGCCCGAATCTTCTTCTGATTTACCAAAGAGGTCGATGTTGAATTTTTTCTTCAACACGTCCGACGGGAAATATTTTTCACCCGTCTCGCTGCTGTTTCCTGCCCAGACAACGTCCTTCAACGATTTTGAGGTTCCCGTTATTTTTTCCGTTTTTTGCGACACATTTCCTTTTATTTCAATTTCCCACGAGGTCTCCACATTCCATTCGCCCTTAAACGTAAGTACGTCGCCGTTGACAAAATCCAACGAAATCGTGTCGGCACCGTCCGAAACCAAGTCGAACCCTTCTATCATTTCCAACTTTGCCGCCGACGACCAAATATCGTCGCCTTCGTCGCAAGAAACGAAACATCCTGCAATCGCCGCAATCAGTACATATTGTATAAAAAACTTCTTCATCATCCTAATTATAAACATTGAACAATGGTTTTCCTGTAGTGACAATGAAATAATCCACCGCCGCCTTTGCCGCGCATTCCGTTCCGTCAACCGAGAACAAGGAATATCCCGCTTCGGTTATGTTTGAATAATCAAACGGAATCCCCGTTTCGTTTTCGGTCTCTTTCAACTTTGAAAATGAAAGCGAAATGCCGTGCCAGCCCGGTTCGGTTATTTTTATTCTGTCGTTGAAACCAATCTTATTGCCGTTTTTATCGCTGAACATTACGTAAATCGTTGAATTTGAATAATATTCAGGATAACCATACAAAAAGAAATTGATGTAGTTACTACCAATATTTTTTGTGTCGATTTTCAACGGAGCTTCGGAAATTGTCAAGATATTTCCCGACAAATAATATTTTCCACCGTCTTCGTAACCGCTGATTTGCAGATAGTTATCGCCTTGCGGAACGAGAATGCCTTCATCGGCGAATGTGCGTTTTTGCGTTGCAGGCAATTCCACGCCGTCTTCCACCACACGTGACGTGCTGCCCCAGCCCTCGGCGTCAATTTCGTCATAGTCGCCAAGCACAATGCCCTCGATTGGTTTTGTAGAAACAACATTGACGAAGTTTTCGGCAACCAAACTGTCATTGTAGTATTCAAATGAAAGTGTCGCCTCGCATGTTTCGCCATCCCTAAAGAAAATCAAATCCGACGAGCCGTCCCACGCCACCGTTTCGTCAACCGACTTGCCTGTTCCTTTCAGCATCTTTGTTGCTCCCGACTGTTGCCCTTTTACGGTAATAATCCATTTTGTCTCGAATTCCCACGAACCCATAAAATGAATGGAGTCGCCTTGGGCAAAATCGGCATCGATGGTCTTGGCATTTCCCGTCGGCACAATATTAAACGTGTCGATTGCAATTCCGTCGATGCTCGGACCGACCATCTCCTCGCTACAACTCCACATACAGAGCAAACTCGCTATAAATCCTATAAATGGTAATCGTCTCATATTCATTAGAATAGAATGTTAAACAACAAGAATGCCTGATTTATTTTGTAGGAATTTCCTTCATCGTTTTTGTCTTTGAGATTGAATCTGTCGTATTGCAACGTCAAAGAAATATTGTCGTTGAAACGATAGCGCAAACCTGCCGCCGTCAACATCTGCGAGCCGTCGTAGGTTTCACACTGATATTTCACCGTTTCGTTGAATCCGTTCAAAATTGCCTTGTAGTCGGTTCCCTTGTAGAACAACATTTTTGTTCCCACCAACACGTCAACACGATTAAGCACTTCTACACTTGCTCCCAAGTCAATCGTA
>JAFZTG010000165.1 GCA_017618935.1 Bacteroidales bacterium
GACAAACCGAAGTCAATCCATATTTCAGCGTTCGATTCGGCTCCATTGGCTCCTGATTATACGTTTGCCTTGGAAGAATCGGCTGCAGATTTTCAGGTTGGTGTCAATGCCTTGAAGAAATTGACTGACGGTGTTGTTAACTTGAATATCTACAAGGAAGAACGTGCAAAAACAACGTTTACGCAAGTTACGGGCGTTGAACAAAATTTCTTCCAAGGTCCTCACCCTGCAGGAAATGTTGGTGTTCAGATTCATCACATTGATCCGATAAATAAAGGTGACGTGGTGTGGGTGGTAAATCCGCAGGATGTTATCATTATCGGACGATTGTTCTCAAAAGGAATCTTCGACGCACGTGTTGTCGTTGCATTGACAGGTCAAGTTAAGAAACCTCTTTATTATAAGACGATTCTTGGCGCAAGCATAAAATCGTTCTTGGGAAAAGAGGCCATAAACGACGATATGCGTGTAATTAGTGGTAATGTTTTGACAGGTACAAAACTTGGCAAAGATGATTACATTGGTTTCTACGATTCACAGGTTACTGTGATAGAGGAGGGTAACAAACCTACATTTATGGGTTGGTTGGCTCCTGGATTCGGAAAATATAGTTTCAGTAGAGCATTCTTCTCATGGTTGCAACCAAACAAGAAATACACGTTGAACACTAACTATAATGGTGGTGCGAGAGCATTTGTGTTTACGGGCATTTACGAACAAGTGTTGCCGATGGATATTTATCCAATGCAATTGTTGAAGGCAATCATCACGGAAGACATCGACAAGATGGAGCAACTTGGTATTTACGAAGTTGTACCTGAAGATTTTGCTCTTTGTGAATTTGTGTGTCCTTCGAAGATTGAAATTCAGTCAATTCTTCGTCAAGGACTTGATACTATTAGAAAAGAATTTAATTAATTAGGATATGAAAGCGGTAGAAAATTGGATACAGAAAACCAAACCTAATTTTGAAAAGGGTGGTAAGTATGAAAAATGGCTTCCTATCTACGAAAGTTTCGAGACATTCTTGCATGTCCCTGGAAATGTGACGTTGAAAGGTAGTCATGTACGCGATGCGATAGATTTGAAACGTGCATTGATTCTTGTAATCTTTGCATTGATTCCTACATTATTATATGGTATGTATAATGTTGGTTCATTGTACTACACTTCGATAGGTGAGGATTTCACGATGTGGGAAGCTCTTGGATACGGATTCCTTAAAGTGTTACCTTTAATTATTGTTTCGTATGTTGTGGGACTTGGCATTGAGTTTATGTTCTGCTACATTCGCGGACATGAAATCAGTGAAGGTTACCTTGTTTCGGGTTTGATTATTCCTATGATTGTTCCTGTTGATATTCCTCTTTGGGAACTTGCAATAGCAGTTGCGTTTGCAGTAATTATTGGTAAAGAGGCATTTGGCGGAACGGGTATGAACATTGTAAACCCAGCACTTTTGGCTCGTGCATTCTTGTTCTTTGCATATCCAGGTAATATGTCGGGTTCTTCGGTGTGGGTTCACACGTCAGATGTGGCAACGGTAGATGGTTTCTCAGGTGAAACAATCTTAGGACAGTTGAATGCAGGTGTCGCTCCCGAAGCAATTCACGGCGTTGGAATGAACCAATTGTCGGTTTGTGATTTGTTTGTTGGAAATTATGCAGGTTGCGTTGGTGAAACTTCAGTGATAGCTATTCTGATTGGTGCTGCAATCTTGTTGTTTACAGGAATTGCAAGTTACAGAATTATGCTTTCTGTATTTGCAGGCGGTTTCTTGATGGGATTGGTAATGAACGCCATTGCTCCAGAAGGAAACATGGTGATGAATTTCCCTGCATATCAACAATTGTTGATTGGCGGTTTCGCTTTCGGAGCTGTGTTTATGGCAACTGACCCTGTAACTGCTGCACAAACAAATATTGGAAAATGGATTTATGGATTTTTAATCGGTGTGTTCGCAATTATGATTCGTTGCTTCAATCCTGCATATCCGGAAGGAATGATGCTTGCAATCTTGTTGATGAACGTGTTTGCTCCACTTATTGACCATTTGGTTGTTCAGGCAAACATCAAGAAACGATTGAAACGAGCAAAAGTTACTAACGCTTAATTTTATACGAATATGGAAAAAAGTAACTCTTATATCTTTATATATTCGGTGGCAATCGTTGTGATTACTGCAACATTGCTGTCGGTTGCCGCATATTCATTGAAAGATGCACAACAAGCGAATATCAGAATTGAAAAAATGCAGAATATCCTTTCTGCTGTAAAAATCAATACTGAGGCAAGTGAGGCAGAGGAACAGTTCAATTCTCATTTGAAGGACTTTTTCTTTGTGAAAAATGGTACGACCGAAGTCGTTTCTGCTGAATCTATCAGTCAAACCGATATGTTCAACTTGAAGAACGATGGAGAAAATCTTCCTGTTTATGAAATCGAATCTGACGGACAGTCATTTTATGTTATTCCATTGAACGGTAATGGTTTGTGGGGTAAGATTTGGGGCTTTATTTCAATCAGCAAGAACGATTGTAATACGGTACAAGGAACAGTGTTCGACCACGAGAGTGAGACGGCTGGTCTTGGTGCTGAAATCGTAAAAGAGAAATTCCGCAGTCAATTCGAAGGGAAACACATCTTTAAAGATGGTGAATTTACTTCGGTAAAGATTGTGAAAGGTGGTGCCACTAATGATTACAATGAAGTTGATGCAATCTCAGGTTCTACCAAGACTTGTGATGGTGTAACTGCAATGTTGTCGGATTGTTTGGGCGGTTATACCGCATATTTCCAATCGGTTGCTGGTGGTGCTGCACCGGTGGCAGTATCGGAAGAACCTGCACCTGTTGCAGATTCAACAAATAATGTTCAACCTTTAAATTAACAATACAATGGCAGAAGAAAAAGAATCATTGTTTTCTAAAAACAATTTAAAATTACTAACTGGGCCATTGAGCTCGTCGAACCCTATCACTGTTCAGGTGTTGGGTATCTGTTCTGCATTGGCAGTAACGGCAAAAGTTGAGTCTGCTATTGTGATGGCGTTGGCGGTTACAATAGTTGTGGGTGTGGCTAATATGGCAATCTCATTGTTGAGAAACACCATCCCTAACCGAATCCGTATTATTGTTCAATTGTTGGTTGTTGCAACCTTGGTTATCTTGGTTGACCAGATTTTGAAAGCATTCTCGTATAGCGTGAGCAAGCAACTCTCGGTATATGTAGGTTTGATTATTACGAACTGTATTGTGATGGGACGTATGGAAGCCTTCGGTTTGGGTAACAAACCTTGGCCTTCATTGCTTGATGGTCTTGGCAACGGTTTGGGTTATGGTATGATTTTGATTATCATAGCTGTTGTTCGTGAACTTTTCGGTGCAGGAACAATCACATTGCCGGGTATAGGTGAATTACAGGTAATTCCTCAAGGATTATATGAATGTGGATATGAGAACAACGGTTTCTTCTTGATGCCTCCAATGGCATTGATTATCGTTGCTGTGATTATTTGGATTCAACGTACACGTAATAAAGATTTAATTAAGTAAAGAATTTAAAAGATTACGATTATGGATTTGATAAACTTATTCGTTAAATCAATTTTTATAGACAACATGGTGTTCGCATTCTTCTTGGGAATGTGTTCATTTATCGCTGTTTCTAAAAATGTAAGTACTGCAGCCGGTCTTGGTCTGGCAGTGACGTTCGTATTGACAGTTACAGTTCCAATTGATTACATGTTGGATAAATATGTGTTGAAACCTGGTGCTTTGTCTTGGTTGGGTGAAAGTTTTGCCGATGTTGACCTGAGTTTCTTGAGTTTCATCATCTTTATTGCGGTGATTGCCTCGTTTGTGCAGTTGGTTGAAATGGTGGTAGAGAAATTTGCACCTGCGTTGTATTCTTCGCTTGGTATTTTCTTGCCATTGATTGCTGTAAACTGTGCTATCCTTGGTGGTTCTTTGTTTATGCAACAAAGAGGATATGAGACACTTGGCGAAGCAACGGTATTCGGTTTTGGTTCTGGTATCGGTTGGCTCCTTGCCATTGTCGGTATTGCGGCTATCAACGAGAAAATCAAATATTCTCACGTGCCACCTGCATTGAAGGGTGTAGGTATTACATTCATCGTAACTGGTTTGATGGGTGTGGCATTTATGAGTTTTATGGGTATTAAATTGTAATAATTAAAATTGAACATACAATGATAATTTTAGATGCATCGGCAGGTTTAATAATTGGGGCAAGTGTTATTGTCTTCCTGCTAATAATAATATTGTTAGTTGCTCTTTTATTGTTGGCAAAAGCAAAATTGTTGCCATCGGGAAAAGTTCAATTGTTTATTAACGATAAAGAACCAATGGAGGTAAATCCTGGTAGTTCTTTGTTGAGTACGTTACAAGGACAGAATATCTTGTTACCTTCTGCCTGTGGTGGTGGTGGCGCTTGCGGTATGTGCCGTTTACGTGTAACCGAAGGTGGTGGCGACATACTTCCAACAGAAAAGGGATTCTTCTCTCGTAAGGAACAAAACGACCATTGGCGTTTGGCATGTCAGGTAAAGGTTAAGAATGACTTGCACATCAAAATTCCAGAATCAGTTCTTGGTATCAAAGAATGGGAATGTGAGGTTATTTCTAACAAGAATGTGGCTTCCTTCATCAAGGAATTTAAGGTTAAGTTACCTGCTGGCGAACACATGGATTTCTTACCTGGTTCGTATGCTCAAATCAAGATTCCAGAATATGATATCAACTATGCTGATTTTGACAGAAGTTTGATAGGCGATTTGTATGTTCCTGTTTGGGAAAAATTCGGCTTGTTCGGCTTGCACCAAAAGAATACGGAACCTACGGTTCGTGCATATTCTATGGCGAACTATCCTGACGAAGGTGATATCATTACGTTGACAGTTCGTATTGCAACACCTCCGTTCAAACCAAAAGACCAAGGTCCTGGCTTTATGGATGTTCCTTGTGGTATTGCTTCAACCTACATTTTCTCGTTGAAACCAGGCGACAAGGTTATGATGAGTGGTCCTTATGGTGATTTCCATCCTGTATTCGACAGCAAACGCGAAATGATTTGGGTTGGTGGTGGTGCCGGTATGGCTCCGTTGCGTGCTCAAATTATGCACATGCTTAAAACGTTACATACTCGTGACCGTGAAATGCATTATTTCTATGGCGCTCGTGGTATCGACGAGGTATTCTTTATGGAAGATTTCTTGGAATTGGAAAAAGAATATCCAAACTTCCACTTCCATTTGGCTCTTGACCGTCCAGATCCGAAGGCAGACGCACTTGGCGTTAAATATACTCCGGGCTTTATTGCTCCAGTTATGGGTGACACCTATCTGAAACAACACGAAGCACCTGAAGATATCGAATACTACTTGTGTGGACCTCCAATGATGGCGAAGACAGTGCTTGACTTACTTGACAGCCTCGGCGTTGAAAGCAGCATGATTCGCTTCGATAACTTTGGCGGATAATACGAATAATATCGACTGAGCTGTGAAGCGTTAAGAAAATCAATGGAGTGAAGCGTAAAAGGAGTTGGTGCCTTTTATGAGGATGTTTGGGTTACGATGTTGCGGCACTTCAACTCCTTTAGCGAAACGAAATTGATTTTTAGCTGAACAGGTCCGTCTTGAACTTTTTGGTTACTTTTTCTTTCAAGAGAAAAAGTAACGATAAAAAAATAAAAAGAGGCGTCATTAGTACGTCTCTTTTTTTGAAATAAAATAGATATGAAACGTTTTTGTACTATATTTTTTCTACTCTGCATAGGCTTAAACAGCCTTGCCGATGTTGATACAACCACAACAGACAATACCTCGTTGTTTTCGAAGGTGGAAAGTTGGTATAGCCAGAATATGAATTATGTAACGGTTACCACGTTGATGACTATAGAAAGTTCTTTTATCCCGTTCCCTTCAGAAATAGTGATTCCACCAGCAGCATACGTTGCTTGCAACGATGACAACGATATGAATATTATTCTTATAGTGTTGTTTGGTACGCTTGGCTCGTTACTCGGCGCATTGATTAACTATTTCCTTTCGTTGTGGCTTGGCCGACCAATTATTTACAAGTTTGCCGATAGTAAATTAGGTCATCTTCTTCTTTTGAGTGGCGAAAAAGTACAAAAAGCAGAATCGTATTTCAATGACTATGGAAAGGTTTCGACCTTCATTGGAAGATTGATTCCTGCCGTGCGTCAGCTGATATCAATTCCTGCGGGATTGTCAAGGATGAAACTGCCGACATTTATTGCTTTTACTGCATTGGGAGCGGGTATATGGAATGCCGTTTTGGCTGCGTTAGGCTATTTTGCTCACGGTCAGCAAGATTTGATAAACAAATATAGCCACGAACTTGGTTATGCGATTCTCATTATTGTCTGCTTGGTATTGGCTTTTGTGGGAATACGCTATATTAAGAATAGAACGAAATAAGACAAGTTTTTTAGAACACAATCACCTCGCTTGTGTCGATATTGCTTTGGTTCAAATCCCTGTCGAACACGAAGTAGGTGAAGAATATGCTGTCGTAGGGGAATGCCGATTTTGCAAAGTTTATGTCGATAGCGACTTTTGCCTTGATGAATTTTTTATCACCTTCGGCACGAAGGCGTGGTATGCGATAACTTAAAATGTAGGGGAGTGAAATGCTGTCGTTGTTTTCAATGTAATACGGTTTTGCATACATATTCTGTTGAAAACTGTCTATGTAAGGAGCGGTCGTATCCTGGGCCTCCAAACCAAAATTTCCGTCTCCGTCGGTCAGTTGAAAAACGAATTGTATCTTTTTGTCGGAAGAGTCTATTGCCGTTGCCGCGTAGAGATATTCAACCTGAGGGACGCTGTCGTATTCGGGATAGCTGTGGGAGCATCCGAAACAAACGAACGATAATAGTATGTAACACCAGTTTTTCAAGGCAAAAAAAAAGACGGCAGAAAACTACCGTCTTTAATTATAATGTATAAATCCTATTTCTTGATAAGTGAAATAATCCACAAGAGTAGGATAGAACCTACCGTGGCGCTGATAAGTTGCCAAAGGATGCTGCTGCCACCGATACCCAAAAGACCGAATACCCAGCCGCCCAAGAAACCGCCGACGATACCGATAATCAAGTTCAATAACAAACCCTTTCCAGCTCCGCTGAAAATCTTACTTCCTAAAAACCCGGCTAATGCACCGATTAAAATTGATAGAATTAAACCTAGTATCATAACTTCAAATATTTATCCTAAATATGATTTTAAGATTTTGCTTCTTGCTGCTTGTTTCAATCTACGAACAGCTTTTTCCTTGATTTGACGAACACGTTCTCTTGTTAATTTTAACTCTGTTCCAATCTCTTCCAATGTTTGTGGACGTCTATATGTATATGTAAGTTTACAATAATCCAAGTCAATGGGGTCTATTGAAATAGTGTCATCGTGTACATTGTCAGGTTCAATTTCATGAGGTGTGTCCCATACGATTATTGGAGGGTTCTTGGTATAATAGTCATTTATGATACCTTCCAAACCATCGTTTTTAAACTCGTTTGTAATCAGGACTGCTCTAATATTTGCCAAGCATTTATTTTTTTTCAAATCTGCTAATTGAGAACGTAATTTGCTTTTAATGTAATCACGTTTCTTACCAGTTTCAGGCTTTATTAAAATAGCAGACTCAGTTTTTGCTTTATAAATATTGTCCCACTGAGCGTCTTCATCAACCAATGAAATATATGGCAATGTCAATTTTTTTGTCAAAGAGTTTGTATTCAGACATCCACATTCTTTATGAACTAAAACCCCCAAACCGAAATACATACGAACAATTGTCGATTCGCGTTCTTGCAATGTTTCAAGAGCTCTATTTATTTCTTTTGACATTGAACGAATAATCAGTTTTTGGTCAGGCGAAGGGGTGTCTTTGTTGTCCAATACATCATATAATGTACCTTCTTCGCTTTGCGACAAAGGAGCATCCATTGAGATGTGGCGACCAGAATTCTTCATTGATTCTTTTACGTCGCGTGCACTACAGTCCATTTCCGAAGCAATTTCTTCGGCTGTCGGTTCACGTTCGAATTCTTGCTCAAGATTTGACAACGTCTTGTTAATCTTATTGATAGAACCGATTTTGTTCAATGGAAGACGAACGATACGGGCTTGTTCAGCCAATGCTTGTAGAATTGACTGACGAATCCACCACACTGCGTAAGAGATGAATTTGAAACCACGAGTTTCGTCAAATCTTTGGGCTGCTTTGATAAGGCCAAGATTACCTTCATTAATAAGGTCTGGCAAACTCAATCCTTGATTTTGATATTGTTTTGACACAGAAACGACGAAACGCAAGTTAGCTTTGATAAGTTTATCCAAAGCTTTTTGGTCGCCTTCCTTGATTCTTTTTGCCAATTCAACTTCTTCCTCTGCGGAAATCAAATCAACTTTGCCAATTTCGTGTAAGTACTTGTCTAACGATGGGGTGTCTCGGTTTGTTACTTGTTTAGTGATTTTTAACTGTCGCATATCCTCGCTTTAAAAAACGTGCAAATATATATTGTTTTTCCAAAAAAGTCAAGGGGGTATATCAAAATTTTTATATGAATTGATGGATAATTCAATAGAAATGTTATTTTTGCACGCAATTTTTTGCGAATTAACATAATGTCTAACTATTAAAGAACCAGAAAATGGTAAAAAAAGTAAAAAACGAAAGCGAAGAATTCGAAAACGAAAACGTTTTGGAAAACGCTGAGGAAGAAACAACAACGGCAGCTCGTGAGGTCGAAGCCGAAGACGATGCAAATGAAGAAGATTTGAATTTGTACGAAGGCAAGGAGCAACAAGAAGTATTCGACTGGGATAAATACGAAGCTGAAAAAGGCGGTTATTCCGAAGAAGAAAGAAATTCTTTGCAAAACAAGTATGAACAAACCTTGTCAACTATCGCTGAAAACGAGGTGACAGAAGGAACGATCGTTTCTATCTCGAAACGCGAAGTTGTCGTTAATATTGGTTACAAATCTGACGGCGTCGTTTCTGCAAACGAATTCCGTTACAATCCAGACTTGAAAGTTGGTGACAAAGTTGAAGTTTTTGTAGAAAGTCAAGAAGACAACGCTGGTCAGTTGTTGCTTTCACACAAGAAAGCTCGTGCATTGAAATCTTGGGATAGAGTTAACAAAGCTCTTGAAGATAGCGAAGTTGTTAAAGGTTTCGTTAAATGCAGAACGAAGGGTGGTATGATTGTGGATGTATTTGGTATTGAGGCATTCTTGCCAGGTTCACAAATCGACGTGAAACCAATCCGCGACTACGATATCTTTGTTGGAAAGACTATGGAATTCAAGGTTGTGAAAATCAACCACGAATACAAGAACGTTGTTGTATCTCACAAAGCTCTTATCGAGGCTGAACTTGAAATTCAAAAGGCAGAAATCATGTCGAAACTTGAAAAAGGTCAAGTTCTTGAAGGTATCGTTAAGAATATCACTTCTTACGGTGTATTCATCGACCTTGGTGGTGTTGACGGTCTTATCCATATTACTGACCTTTCTTGGGGACGTATCACTCATCCTGAAGAAATCGTTCAATTGGATCAAAAAATCAACGTTGTTATCCTTGATTTCGATGACGAAAAGAAACGTATCGCTCTTGGCTTGAAGCAATTGACTCCACATCCATGGGATGCTTTGGATCCAAACTTGAAAGTTGGCGACAAGGTTAAAGGTAAAGTTGTTGTTATGGCTGATTACGGAGCATTCGTTGAAATCGCTCCTGGAATCGAAGGTCTTATCCACGTTTCTGAAATGTCGTGGTCACAACACTTGCGTTCTGCTCAAGAATTCTTGAAAGTTGGCGACGAAGTTGAAGCTGTTGTTTTGACTCTTGATCGCGAAGAAAGAAAGATGTCTTTGGGTATGAAACAATTGAAACCAGATCCATGGGAAAACATCGATGAAAAATATGCTGTTGGTACTCAACATACTGCAACAGTTAAGAACTTCACGAATTTCGGTATCTTCGTAGAAATCGAAGAAGGCGTTGACGGTTTGATTCACATCTCTGACCTTTCTTGGACGAAGAAAATCAAACACCCACAAGAATTCACTTCTCTTGGCGCTCAAATCGAAGTAAAAGTTCTTGAAGTTGACAAGGAAAATCGTCGCTTGAGCTTGGGTCACAAACAATTGGAAGAAAATCCATGGGACGTATTTGAAACAATCTTCAATGTAGGTTCTGTTCACGAAGGTACTATTGTTGAAATCAACGACAAGAATGTAACGGTAGCTCTTCCTTACGGTGTTGAAGGCGTTTCTGTTATCAGCCATATTGTGAAAGAAGACGGTACAACTGCTAAAGTTGATGAAAAATTGAACTTCAAAGTAACTGAGTTCTCAAAAGACGCTAAGAAAATCTTCGTTTCTCACACAAGAACATTCGAAGATGAAAAGAAAGTTGCCGAAGAGAACGAAAAACAAGCAAAAGCAACTTCTACGAAGAAAGCAATGAAGAAAGTTGCCGATAACTTGGAAAAGACAACTTTGGGCGATGTTTCTGATCTTGCAAAATTGAAATCAGAATTATCAAAAGCTGAAAAAGGAAACAAATAATAATTTGTCCTAATAGAAAAAACGGTGTATTCAATTGAGTACGCCGTTTTTTTTTATGGTTGATAACCTTTCAATAACTTTATTTTTACTTTCGATTTTGACACGCAAAATCAGTTATTTTTGTGAATGTGGTTTAGAGTGATTGGCTCGATGGTCGTCCTTAAAAAACACATAGAAAAAAAAGATTTTGTGGTTATGAAACATATTAAAAATAGAGTCTCAATTTTCAATTTTCAATTGGCAATTGTCGTGTCGTTGCTCGTTCCTGCTTTTGTGACGGCTCAAAACGACGAAAATCCGGAATTACAGAAAACAATTCAGGTGTATTCGGAATATAAGCCACAAATTTCCGATGCAAGCCGTATTTCGGTAAATCCCAAGGTGTATGACACGTTGGATTTACAAGTAAATTTGAAATATGACATAAAGACAACTCCGTTAAATACTGATTATCATATCATTCCGCTAAAAGCCGTAAGTGTGAAAGGCGACAAGTTGCAAGAATTATATCGTGGTGAGGCGGTTGTCGGTTTGGGAAATTATTGGACTGGATTGCTTTCTGTGCGTTATATGACGGAACGCTCGCGTTTGAAACAGTCTGGCATAGAATTGTATCATTTTGGTTCGGCAGGAAAAATAAAATGGTATGGCGAAAAAGTTCCTGCAGGTTACACAACCGATTATATATCAGCATATTGGAAACGCTTTTACGAGGATTGTATGGTGTATGCCTCAATTACACCGCAATTTAATAGCGTGTTGCGGTATGGCTATAGTATTCCTTATGAAGGAAGTTCAACAACTATTGTTCGTGCAACGAAAAAGGAGCAACGTCGGTATCGTTTCGGTTTGCAGGCAAATGCCGGAATTTGTTCTATTGATGCCGACGAAGACGCGCTTCGTTACAAAGCGGAATTTGATTATGGTTTGACGTACGCAGGCAATCCGTCGAATGTTGAAAATTTGGTTGGCGTCACAGGTGGGGTAGATAGAAAATTAGGAAAGATAAAACTTGGTTTGGATGCTGATTTTCAGTTAAGTGCGCTGAATTTTGAACCGAAGGATGTGGATTCGTCATTGACGAACGTGCAAAGTGTTTTACAAGCCATGCCATATATCCAAGTGGGTGCGAATAGTTGGAAATTACAGGCTGGAGTTAAAGCTTCGCCCGTATTTGGTGGCATTTCAACCTTCAAAGTCCTTCCTGACGTAGCATTTACTTATGCGTTGCCAAAATTGCAGATGATTCCATATTTCAAGTTCGGTGGCAATGTCGATTTGGTATCGATGAACGAAATGTTTGAGGAAAATCCGTATGTTGCCGATTCGGTTATGATTCGTCCTACTATCAATAAACTTGGTTTTGAAGTGGGCTTGGACGGTAGAATTAAGAAATTGGTTACGTATAATACCGCTTTTTCGGTTAAGGCATACGAAGATATGTACTTCTGGAAGGCACAATACACGCGTTTGGATAAGACAATGACCACGTTTGGTGTTGTGTATGACGACGCAACCGTGATGAATTTTCACGGAGATTTTGGCCTCTTGTTCCGCAAAGTGAATTTTGAGGCAAACTTTGATTATTATTTGTGGCAGTTGCAAAACGAGAAAGAGGCGTGGTACAAGCCAATTGTCGATGTTTCGCTTGCTTCGCGTTTTTATATTCTCAATCCTAATACCAATAAAAATAAATTGGCGGTAGAACCAAGTTTGTCTTATAAATTGTTCACCTCTGAAGGTCATGGCGATTATGGGAATATTGACAATCTTGATTTAGGACTTGAAGCAACGTATTTTTATAACAGTATTTTTCAGATTTTCCTTGATGTGAATTATCTTTTGGGAGATGAAAGATATATTGATTATCAGTTGCAAAGATTTAATTTCTTGATAGGAGCCTCATTCTCATTTGGCGGGCATAAGGAATAATGAAAATAACGCTGATTTGGGTTGCGAAAACGAATGCTTCGTATTTGTCGGAGGGAATAAAAGAGTACACCGACCGATTGAAACATTATTGCCAGTTTTCCATAGTAGAAATTCCCGAATATAAATCGTCGAGCAAGACAAGTTTCGACGAAATAAAGAAGAAGGAGGGCATTGCGATTCTTGCAAAATTGCCCCAGAATGCCCAATGCTATTTGTTGGACGAAAACGGCAAGGAATACACCTCGCGGCAATTTGCCAAAGTGATAGAGACGGCAAAGGATAATTCCCGTGATTTGTGCTTCATTATTGGCGGTCCTTATGGATTCTCACAGGACGTGTATGCGGCAGTTCCCAATAAGATTTCATTTTCGAAAATGACCTTCTCACATCAGATGATTCGTGTTTTTGTGGTGGAACAATTCTATCGTGCCTTCACCATCATCAACGATTTGCCGTATCATCACGATTGATGCCTATAAAAATGCACAAATCTTCTTTGTTCATTTCTTTTGGTGGCAAAAGAAACGAACCAAAGAAAAACCACCGACGGACCGTCTCGGCTAAAAATCAACTCGTTCCGCTAAAGGAGTTGAAGTGCCGCATTGTTGTTTGCTATAATTTCACGTATTAAGGCACCAACTCCTTTTACGCTTCACTCCGTTGATTTTTTATACGCCTTGGCGCTCAGTCGGAAGGGCGTGCAGTGAAGTAAATCGTGTTTTTTGAAATTTCACTTTACGAGGATTGTTCGACTTCGCAGATGAGCGTGAAGAAAATCTTAGAACGAAGCGTAAAAACTCTCGGCTTGGCTGGCGAGGGTTTGGGGGTTGGAGCCATTTCGAGAGTTTAGCGGAGTGAGAAGATTTTTAGCGAAGATGCGGGTCGACGGCGTTCTTTCGTTTCACTTTCTGTCGCTGTAGACAGAAAGTGAAAGATGCTTGAAAAAATATAATCTTTACCTTTTACAAAATCGTCTGAATCCTTGCAAAAAATCTAAATGAAAGATTTTTTTGATTTTTTAATGAAAATGCTGTGAGTCGTGGAGATAAAAAAGCAAAAAATTATTATATCATATCTAAAAATTTTTATTTTTGTACATTCTAAAAAAGTGTGTCTTATGGTAAAGCGTTTTATTACAACTTTGGGTATGATAGCATTATCGCTATCAATGTTAGCACAAACTCCACAACAATTTTCGTATCAGGCAGTTGTGCGAAATGACGAAGGCAAATTAGTGTCTGAAGAATCAGTTGATTTGATAATTGCCATTTTGCAGGGTAATGCCGATGGCGATGCGGTTTACACCGAGACACAGACGGCAACGACAAACAAAAATGGTTTGTTGTCACTCAGAATAGGTAACGGTTCGTCTTCTGACGATTTTTCAGCCATCAATTGGGCAAATGGTCCGTATTTCCTGAAAACTCAGATTATGGTCGATGGCAAGGCTATAGAAACGGTTTCGCAGTTGCTTGCCGTGCCTTACGCTTTGTATGCGGAAAAAGTGGCAAATCTTCCCGATATGTCTAATTTCGTGACCAAGGAAGAACTTCAAAATTTTTCAAACACGAGCAATGTGGCTTCAAAGGACACGCTTGCTTATTATATAACGACAACGAAGTTGGAAGACACGTTGGATTACTACTTGTTGGACAGCGACATTCCCGACTGGGCAAAGGCAGAAGAAAAACCGACCTATGACTACAGCGAGATAGAAAACGTGCCAGAAATTCCAAACGTGAGCGGCTTGGCGACAAAAGATACACTTTCATACTACACAACAACGGAAAAATTGGAAGACACGTTGGACTACTACTTGTTGGACAGCGACGTTCCAGATTGGGCAAAGGCAGAGGAAAAACCAACGTATGACTACAGCGAAATTACAAACGCTCCAGAAATTCCAAACGTAGAAGGTTTGGCAAGCAAGGAATTTGTAAAGGATACGATTGCTTTCTATGCAACAGTAGAAAAGTTGGAGGAC
>JAFZTG010000166.1 GCA_017618935.1 Bacteroidales bacterium
CGCGTCCGCCTGAACCTAACAATAAAACATTCATTATTTTTCTTCTACTTCTGCTGTATAAACTTTCTTTTGTTCATTATAATCTTGTTGCATTGCTGCATTTTCCGTGAAGATATGAGCATCGGGAACCTTAGCCTTTATGGTCGGGAACACAGCTTCCACTTCCTCGCGAGTCTTATAAGGACCAACATATACTTTGAACAACGGTTTGCCCTTACGAGCATCGTTTATCCAATAATATCCACACGGAAGACCATCAACATACGACATTTCGGCAACAATCTTGATGGCTTCAACTTCATCAGCTGTTGCCTTATAGCCAATCAACCATCCCGTTGTAGGAACTTTGTTCTTCGTTGCAACACGTGCAGGAGTATACACCTTCTTTGGTGCGGGTGCTTCTACAACCGTATCCTCCACAACTTCAGGAATAGTATCTATCACTGGCTCAGGTTCTGGTTCAGGTTGTGGCTCTTCTTTCACCGTGTCTTGAGCAACAACTACAGGAGGTTCTACGGGTGCTTGTTTCACTTTTGTAAAATAATACCAAATACCGCCACCCAAAAGAAGAAGCAACAACAATAGCAACAGAATAATCCATAGCCCTCTGCGTTTTTTCGGTTCTTCTTCCTCCTCGTCGTCGGAAATCTCATCTATCTCATCTTGCTCTGGTTCAGCTGCTTGCACTGGGGTACTCTTTGGCTCTTCAACCACAGACTTTTGAGAGACCTCATTTTTTACTTCTTCCTTATCAGTTGAAGCAATATTTGAAGGTTCCCCAATTAACTGAAACAACGGTTCTTCATTATCAATAGAAGAATTACCATTATTGTTGAAAGTCTTTTCACTTTCATTCGGAGAAAAATCCAAATCATCATTTAGATTTTCGTTTGCATCTGAATCTTTTCGCATAAGAAGAGTTTTTGAACGATACAAATATAAAAAATTATTTAATCATCGTCAAACCACCCATATAAGGAACCAAAACTTCTGGAACTTTAATTCCCTCGGGAGTCTGATAATTTTCAATAATCGAAGCTACAATTCGAGGCAATGCCAACGCACTTCCGTTCAAGGTGTGAGCAAGCACAGTCTTTTTCGTCGCTTCGTCTTTATATCTTAATTTTAAACGATTTGCCTGATATGTCTCAAAGTTTGAAACAGAACTTACTTCCAACCAGCGTTTCTGACCAGCCGAGAATACTTCAAAATCGTAAGTCAATGCAGAAGTGAAACTCATATCGCCACCACACAAACGAACGATTCTATATGGCAATTGCAATGCTTGTACCAACGATTCTACGTGAGCGACCATTTCGTCCAACGCTTGATATGAACGAGCAGGGTGTTCTATGCGAACGATTTCCACTTTGTCGAATTGGTGAAGACGGTTCAAACCACGAACGTCTTTCCCGTACGAACCAGCCTCACGACGGAAACATGGCGTGTAAGCTGTACATTTTATTGGGAAATCGCTTTCTTTCACTATTACATCACGGAAAATGTTGGTAACAGGAACTTCGGCAGTCGGAATCAGATACAAATTGTCAAGACCGACATAGTACATCTGACCTTCCTTGTCAGGCAACTGACCCGTTCCGTAACCAGAAGCCTCGTTCACCATGATTGGTGGTTGATATTCTTTGTAACCGGCTGCGATTGCACGATCAAGAAAGAATGAAATCAACGCACGTTGCAATTTTGCGCCAACGCCCACATACACGGGGAATCCTGCACCAGTCAACTTGTTTCCGAGTTCGAAGTCAATCAGGTTATATTTCTCAGCCAAATCCCAGTGACATTGAAGATTGTCGTTTTCGGGGATAGTACCACCCATTTTTACTACAACGTTGTCTTCGGCTGTTTTTCCTTCGGGAACAATTTCAGCAGGAATGTTTGGCAACAACACAAGCACTTTTTGCAACTCGGCAAGAGTGTTTGACATTTCTTGTTCCAAGTTCTTAATGGACTCTTTCAATACACCTGTCTTTTCTTTTGCCGCATTTGCCTCATCAAGTTTCTTTTGAGCGAACAACGCACCAATTTCTTTTGACAAAGCATTTATTTCTGCTTGTTTTGCATTCAATTCTTGTTGAATTGACACACGTTTTTCATCTAAGGAAATTATTTTCTCGACTGCTTCTTTTGCATCGAAGTGCTTGACAGCAAGTCTTTTAACTACGAATTCGGGATTTTCCCGAATCAATTGAAGTGTAAGCATTTTGATATATATTTTTGTCGTTACAAATATAATAAATATATAATCTTGTGGAAACGTAGGACAAAAAAAATCATATACATCGGAATTTAGTGGTGTATTAATCTCAAAAGAACCTAATGGTACCAAAAAGAAAATGCAACTTGTTTTATAAACAAGTTGCAATCCTACGTTGTCGTACAAGGGTTCGAACCTCGACTAACTGGACCAAAACCAGTTGTGCTACCATTACACCATACGACAGTCCACCCAAATGGGTGTGCAAATATACATTTTTTTCTTTTTGTACAATATGTTTGAAAAAAAAATATCGAATATTGTTTAAAACAGACCTATTTTATCTTCCAATCTCCTCATATAACTGATCTACCGCCTTTTCCGCATCGCCATTTGCTTCGTCGAGCAATTGCACGAATTTGGAGCCGATGATAGCCCCGTTGGCGTTTGCCTGTGCCGATTCCAGTGTTTGTTTGTTCGAAATGCCAAAACCAATCATCAACGGATTGCGGAGTTTCATTGCGTGAACACGGTTGAAATATGCCTGTTTTTCGTCGTTGAACGACTGTTGCGCTCCCGTAGTGGCTGCCGACGACACCATATAAATAAAGCCGTCGGTGTGTTCATCTATGAAACGGATGCGTTCCTCGCTTGTTTCGGGAGTGATGAGCATGATGATTCGCAAATCATATTTGTCGGCAATAGGTTTATAGTCTTCCAAATAGTCTTTGAAAGGCAAATCGGGCAAAATCATTCCGTCAACACCGACTTCGACACATTTTTTGCAGAAGTTTTCAAAGCCGTATTGAATCACAGGATTCAAATATCCCATCAGAATGAGCGGAATGTTTACCGATTTACGCACATCTCTCAACTGCGAAAACAACAGGTTCAGCGACATTCCATTTCGCAACGCCTTGGTTGCCGCCGTCTGAATAACTGGACCGTCGGCCATAGGGTCGCTGAACGGGATGCCAATTTCCACCATATTGATTCCGTTCTGTTCCATTGCCTGAAGCACCGAAACTGTGCCGTCCAACGTTGGTGCCCCTGCACAAAAATATAGACTCAAAATATTGTTGGTCTTTGTCTGAAATAATTGATTGATTCTGTTCATTGTATTTTTTATTTTAATTTTTTTAAACGATTTATGATTTGCGTCAATTTTATAATGTACTTTATCCCTTTAGCATGAGTTTCTTGGTTGTCTTGTAATATTAAGTCGAGATTGTTTTGAGCTGCTTCAACTCCTTGCTCGGCAGCTTTGCGGAACCAAGATTCCGCTTCTGATTTGTCTTGGGGAACGCCTTCTCCGTTAAGATACATAACGCCAAGATTGTTTTGGGCTTCTTTGTCGCCTTGTTCAGCGGCTTTGCGATACCAGTTTGCCGCCTCTGTCTTGTTTTCAGGAACGACGCCTCCGTCATCATACATCTTGCCGAGCCTGAATTGAGCCGATGCGAACCCTTGTGCCGCTGCCTTTTGAAACAAGGTAAAGGCCTGCAGCTTGTCTTCGGAAATACCATCTCCAAAAAGGTATCGTACACCAAGATTATATTGAGCTTCTTTAAG
>JAFZTG010000167.1 GCA_017618935.1 Bacteroidales bacterium
GGTGCGATAATGATTGACAACTCGAGTGCGTTCCGTATGGACGACCAAGTTCCTCTTGTTGTTCCTGAATGTAACGCCAAAGATGCGTTGGTTCGTCCGAAAGGAATCATCGCCAACCCGAACTGTACGACTATTATGATGGTTGTGGTGTTGCAACCACTTGAAAAACTTTCTCATATCAAGAGAATCCATATTGCGAGCTATCAGGCAGCAAGTGGCGCAGGTGCCGCTGCTATGGCGGAATTGGAACAACAATACCGCGAAGTGCTTGACGGCAAGCCTGTTACAGTAAATAAATTCGCATATCAGTTGGCATACAACGTGATTCCTCAAATTGACGTGTTCACCGACAATGGTTACACGAAAGAGGAAATGAAGATGTTCAACGAAACACGCAAGATTATGCACAGCGACGTGAAATGTTCGGCAATGTGCGTGCGCGTTCCTTCGTTGCGTTCTCACTCCGAAGCAGTTTGGATTGAGACAGAACGCCCGATTTCGGTTGAAGAGGCTCAAAATGCTATTGCAAACGGCGAAGGAATCCAATTGATGGACGATCCCGCAAACAAAAAATACCCAATGCCGTTGTTCTTGGCTGGCAAAGACGACGTATATGTTGGTCGTGTCCGTAAAGATTTGGCTAACGAAAACGGTTTGACATTGTGGTTAGTCGGCGACCAAATTAAGAAAGGTGCCGCTTTGAATGCCGTTCAAATTGGTGAATATCTGATTAAGGAAGGTGTTGTAAAATAAAATTTTTTGTAGAGACACGATTAATCGCGTCTCTACAATTAAATAAATCTACGAACGTTTTTCATCTGTGCCACCGTCAACTGCCCATTGGCAGATGCGTGCGTTTCGTCAATGGCAGCGAATGAGAAAGGGCTACCCAAATAAAGACACGCCACACGAGAAATTTTCCCTTCTTCGCCCATTGCCAAGGCAACAATATTGTCATTCATCTCGTACAATGACAATACTCTCGAAGCATCACGTTTTGATCGTGCCATTGTCGCAATTTTAGCTATGTCGGCACCTTGCGAAAAACAACTGTCAATTATTTCTTGTAACACTTGTTTCGTCGGCGTTTCCTCGTAATTATGATACGAAACAATGCACTTGCTCCCCTTTTCGTGAGCGAAGTTCATGATTTCTTTCTTGAAGTTTTCCTGTGATTCTATTTCCACATCAACGTAGGTTGCGCCTGAAAGAATCGCCGTCTTCAGCAACTTAGCACGTTTCTCGTCATCACAAAATTCTGGACGACAAGTGGCAATTGTCGAAACGGAAATCTGAGAAAACACGTCAGCAACAGATTGCTCGTCCAATCCACACAAGTCAATACGGATTTCAGCCATTTCAGCCGAATGAGCCACGGAAATGATTTTAGCAATTTCCTTTTCTATAACACTAACACAGATCACGTATCAAAGAAGCTAATTCGGTATATGATATTTTTTCAACGCTACACGCTCCAATGCCTGTCAAATATACAAAATGAACACTGTCGCCCTCGCGTTTCTTGTCGCATTTCATCACATCGAGCAATTCGTCAGGATTGATTTCGGCAGAAGTGGGCAGACCTATTTTCTTCAAAAGTTTCACTAATCGGTCGCACTCCGCTTGTTTCATTTTCCCTTTTAAGACAGAAAGTTTTGCTGCCATCACCATTCCTACGCTCACTGCGCAACCGTGAGGCATTTTCGTGATTTTCTCAATAGCATGTCCAAATGTATGGCCAAAGTTAAAAATCCGTCGTTGTCCTGACTCTTTCACATCGCCGCTTACGACAGAAGATTTTATTACAATTGACTCATACACAAAAGTTTCCAGCGCCTCCATTGAATAATTCTTCAAATCTGCCACGTGGTTTTCAATGTACGAGAACAACCATTCCGAGGCAATAGCTCCGTGTTTCACCACTTCGCCCATACCGCTCAGAAGTTCTCGTTCCGGAAGAGATTTCAGTATATTCAGTTCGCAAATCACAAATTTGGGCAAACTGAATGTTCCTATCATATTTTTATATCCTTGGAAATTCACGCCATTTTTCCCTCCAACGCTTGCATCCACTTGACTCAACAAGGTTGTAGAAACAAAACCGAATTCAATTCCACGCATAAAAATGGTGGCAATGAAACCGCTCATATCGCACACGATTCCACCACCAATACCAAGTATAAATGACGATCTGTCAAATTCCGCATTGATCAGTTGCTCAAAAATCGCATCCAACGATTGCAGATTTTTATTCCCCTCGCCTTGTGGAATTTCAAGGACTAAATCGACTTTGGGGAACTGGTTTCCATACAAAGAACGAATAGCCGGATCGGTTATGATAGCTATTTTTCGACCTTTGGGAAGGTATCGGGAAACATTTGCGAGAGATTCTCCCACAAATATCTCCGACGACCCTATTGAACTTTTTATCTCGAGTTTCTTCATAACTCTGTCTTTGCCATTTTTCGGCTACGAATTTACAATTTCCGTTTGAATATTGATTGATTCTTGGTGAATTGCTTTAAAAGTTTTTTCAATCAATTCGTTACTCAAGCCTTTTTCTGCACCACGAGTAAGTTTGTCGGTCAAAATTTGGTCCCAACGATGCGACTGGAATACTTGCACATTGTTTTCCTTTTTCGTCTTACCCATTTCGCGACATACGTCCATACGTTTCGAAAGCGTGTCGAGCAACATTTCGTCAAGTACGTCGATTTTTGCACGAAGTTCGCTCATAACTTCCTTGTAGTCAGCATTATTCGTTCCGCGTTCACGAACTACCAAGTTGTTGAGGATTTCACCTAAATCTTGTGGAGTGAATTGTTGTTTCGAGTCGCTCAATGCCACATCGGGATTGCAGTGCGATTCAATTATCAAACCATTTGCACCCAAATCCAACGATTTTTGTGCCAATTCCTGAACAAACTCACGTTTGCCAGCCATGTGGCTCGGGTCACAGATAATAGGCAATTCAGGAATTCTACGATGTAATTCTATCGCCATCTGCCATTGCGGAGCATTGCGATATTTTATTTTCTCGAATGAAGAAAATCCACGGTGAATGGCACCAAGTTTCGTAATACCTGCGCCGGCAATTCGCTCGAACGCGCCAATCCACAATTCCAAGTCAGGATTGATTGGATTCTTGATAAGCACAGGAATGTCAACGCCCTTCAACTCGTTGGCGATTTCTTGCACGGCAAACGGATTCACCGTCGTACGGGCACCAATCCAAAGAATGTCAACGCCCATTTTCAAAGCCTCGTTTACGTGTTTTTGACACGCAACTTCGGTTGCCGTAAGCATTCCATATTCCTTTTTAACTCGTTTCAACCAAGACAATCCTTCAAATCCTACGCCTTCAAATGAATTTGGTCGAGTGCGAGGTTTCCAGATACCCGCACGGAAAATTTGCACACCAATTTCTTTCAAACCTTTGGCAGTTTCCATTACCTGCTCTTCTGATTCTGCACTACATGGGCCTGCAATGATTACAGGTCGTTTTGCGTTAATGCCCCATGTTTCTATACTATCTACTTTCATATATTTTATTATTTTTTCCTTGTTTTTCTGTAGAGACGTGCCATGGCGCGTCTCTACTATTTATCCTTTTAAAACGTCTTTAATTCTATTTGCTTCTTTTATTTCGTCGAACAATTCTTTTGTTCTGTCTTCGGCAATCAATTGTTTGAAATGATTCAACACGTCAATGTATTTGTCGATTGAATCCGTCAGAAAACGGGCGTTTTGGCGGAAAATCGGGGTCCACATTGCCGACGAACTTTTTGCGATTCGCACGGTCGAGGCGAAACCACTGCCTGCCATTTCGAAGATTTTCTTTTCCTCGTTTTTCTCAATTTCCTGAACCGTCAAACTCAATGCGTACGCAATCACGTGCGTAAGGTGCGACACGTAGGCAATGTGTTTGTCGTGGTCTTCGGCAGACATATACAACACGCTCATTCCCAATAATTTGTATAGCATTAAGGCACGTTTCAGGGCAAAATCGCTGCTCAATTCCTTTTCACAAATAATTGCTTTCTTGTCTTTGAACAAACCCGCAAAAGCTGCTGTCGGACCTGAAAATTCCGTTCCCGCCATAGGGTGCGAAGCCACGAAATTTCCTCGGCGAGGGTGGTTGCGGACCTTCCCGCATATTCCCGCCTTTGTCGAACCAGTGTCAATAACAACGGCATCGTCGCGCATTGTGTCGAGAATTGACGGAAGCATTTCACGTGCCGCATCAACGGGAATGGAAATGATAATTAAATCTGCAATCAAAACTGCTTGTTCAAGCGGCATTCCCATATCAATAATGCCAAGTTCCATCGCTTTTTTCAAGTTTTCCTCGCTTGCATCAACGCCGATGATTTTCGTCTCGAACCCACGGGCAGAAAGCGCCATTGAGCCACCAATCAGACCTGTTCCTATAACTACAATATTCATATTAGTTCAATATTTCGTAATTAAATTTTTCGTCACGTTTATATTCTCCCAAGACCGAAAGATTTGAAACCACCTTCAACACTGCTGCCAAAGCGGCGTCAAACTTGTTTTTGTCCTTCCATTCCAAATCCACGTAGAACGTATATTGATACGGACTTCCCAAAATAGGAAGTGACTGGATTTTGGTAAGATTTATCTCATGTTGCTTGAATGCCGCCAACACATCGACAAGCGAACCTGGCTGATGCGACAATTCAAAACAAATCGATGCCTTGTTGTTTTCCTCGCTATCGACGGGAATACGGCTCAGAGCAAGAAAACGAGTATAATTTTTCTTGTGCGTCTGAATGTTACGTGCAAGTATTTCCAAGCCATACAATTCTGCAGCATATTCACTTGCGATGGCAGCCGCATTTGTAAGATTTTCCTCGACGATTTTCTGGGCACTCGAAGCCGTGTCGGACCAGTTGATGATTTTTATGTCGGGATAGTTGTCGAGAAAATCCTTGCTTTGCTGGATTGCGATGGGATGCGAATACACCTCGTGGATGTCCTCGATTTTCGTTCCGGGTAACACCATAAGATTTTGCGTGATATGAAGGCTAATCTCGCCAATCACCTTGAGTTTCGAGCGTTTGAGTAATAAATAATTCTCGAGTATGCTACCAGCAATGGTATTTTCAATGGCGCAAATGCCATAGTCGGCAGTGCCGTGTTCCACAGCCGAGAACAAATCCTTGAACTGGTTGCAGTTGAGCGTTGTAATGTCGTCGCCGAAATACTCTTTGGCGGCTATTTCGTGGAATGCTCCGTTCACACCTTGAATCGCAATTTTCATATTTTTATATTTTTCAAAAAAAAAGCCCCGATTTTCATCGAGGCTTCGTTTATACAATTTTAATTCATTTCAATTACATACACGCGACCTCGCTTTTATCTTTTAAAATAAAAGTAAAAGAAGTAAAAGTAAAACGAGTATGTATTTGTAAGTTTCATCGCTCTATCTATTATTATCTTGCAAATTTAATAGCTGCGTAAGCGTAGAAACGTTCAATAGCTGGGTTCAAAGCAACACCACCAGTGATTGGCAATGCAAATCTGTCGTTGATTTGAATAGCAGTTTCTTTTTCCAAACCGATGTTACAGATTGCGAAATCACCACCATTGTGCCATACTGGGCTTGTAGTGTAAACACCGTCACCACCGCCAAGAGTTACTTTGAAAATATCGAAGTCGTATGCAATGTGACCATAGAAATCAACTTCTTTGTTTTCCATAAAGTTCAAAGCAATGTAGAACTGTAATTTTCCGTAGTTGTAACGGATAGCTGGTTCAATTGTGTGAGTTTTTGCAATATTGTCGAAGTTAACTCCCAACCAGTTACCACCTGCATAGTAGTCAGTCAATTCAAGAGTCAAATCGAATGGGAAACGGTATTTTGCGTAGATATTGCTTTCGAAACCTAAATCTTCGCCTGTACACATTGTACCTTCTGCACCGATAGAGAAACTACCAGCATTTATTGCAAACATAGGTTTAAAAGCAGGGCCTGAACCAATTTGAAGACCTCTCCAAATTTCTGATGATTTAATTTCTAAACCAACATTACATTGTGTTTCGCAAGGAGACTTTTCTTCTTGAGCCGAAACTGACATTGCTCCAAATAATGTAGCTGCACATAGAGCAAGATTCATCAATACCTTTTTCATAGTAATTCTATTAAAATTTTTCGCAAAAATAATGTTTTTCTTGCAATTACAACAATTTTTCACAAAAAATTAACATAATCTCTCTCCATTCAGATTATAATTTTTTAAAAAACTTTAATATTGCGACAAAATCTATAACATAACATAAAAAGTAATAAAATGAAACGTAAATTTATTCTTATTCTTAGTCTTTGTTGCATCTTTGGATGTGCTAATGCACAGAAATTTATCAGTGGTGCTATAAATAATGCGGCGAATGCTGCTGCACGTGGCGTTGGCAATGCAGTTGCCAAGAAAGCAGAATCAATTGCTGAAAAGCAAATGGAAGTGTATTTGTCGAAAAAATTGAGTGCTTATGAGCAACATCTTGCCGAAGAAAGCAAAAAATACCAAGCCGCTATGGGCGCATGGCAAGATTCGCTTATTGCTATGACTAACGTGCCATTTGAAGACGAATATGAATTCAACACGTTGGTAAATTCCGAAATTGTCATGACAAGCGAAGCTGGCGAAAAAGAAACTTTAGCATGCACTTATTATTTGAACTCAACAGCCGAATATTACGGTTACGGAATGGGGGAAATGATCACGGTGATGGATTATAAGAATAATGTTATGGTTTGTTTCTCGACGAACGACACGAGCAAGGTGTATTTTGCCTATAAATACACACCCGTAGAGACAACTGCAAGCGACGAAACACTTGAAAAGCTTTCAGGAAGTAAAACGATTTGTGGATATAACTGTTCGGGCTACAAATTCATCGGTCCTCTTTACACGGGTAATTGTTGGGCTTCTTCAAGTGCCGATTTCAACGGGAAATATACGAATATGTATGTTCCCAAAAATAGTTACGGATTTCCTCTTTATATGGTAGGAAGCATTTATGGCGAAAATGGTCAGAAAGTTGACTACGTTTCTGAAGCAAAATCTGTAAAGAAAAACGCAGGATTCAAAGTTCGAAAGGCGGATTTCAAAAATATGTTTGAATAACAATATATTAAAACAATCTTCCGAAATCTAAGAACAACGCATAGAAGAATATGGCGAAAATTATCGCCATGCCTATCATTTGTGCCTTGATTAAGAATTTCTCGCTTGGTTTACGACGGATAATCAGTTCCACAATTAAAAAGAGCAGATGACCGCCGTCAAGTCCCGGAATGGGAAGAATGTTCATAAATGCAAGTATCACCGAAAACAATGCAGCCAACGACCAGAATTGTCTCCAATTCCATTCCTTGTCGTACATTTTTCCCATCGACACAAAGGTTCCCACTTGTTGCGAGCCCTCTTTGGTGAATACAAGTTTGAACTGTTTCACGTAAAATGTCAGGGTGCTGAATCCCATTTTTATGCCTTCGGGAATGGATTGCAACAGGGAATATTTTTCAGTGACCGTTTCAAACAGGTTGTAGGCAGTTTTTGTGTATGCACCGATTTTCCCTTCCTCGGAAACGGTTACGGGAATTTTTTCTTCGAAACTATGTCTTACAACTGTTAAAACAACATCCTTGCCTGCAAAAGGTTTTACGCTTTTCGCAAAATCCATAAACGACAACGTTGGAACGGAATCAATTGCGACGATTCGGTCGCCCACACGCAAATCGGAACGTGAGGCAGGAGTGTTCGGCATAATGGAATCTATCACAAACGGAAAATTCTCAACGAGAAAGAATGAATTTTGATTTGCGAGAATTCGTTTCCCAATATCTTCGGGAATGTCGATTTGAAGTTCTCGTCCGTCACGCTCTACGGTTACGGTTTTAGCATCATCAAGTAAGATTTGCGAAATAGCATCGCTCAACGTTTTGGGCTGTTTGTCGTCAATCAAGAGGATTTTGTCGCCATTTTCAAAGCCAATGCTCTGTGCCGTTGAATCACAATACACGCCGTATTCCAAGTTTTGCAACGGCAAATACGTCTTCCCGTACACAAACGAAAGTGCAGAGTAAATAATAATTGCCGTAAGAAAATTGAACAACACGCCACCAATAATTATCATAAACCGTTGTCCCCATGGTTTTGAGCGATATTCCCACGGCTTCGGCTCCGACTGCAGTTGGTCTTTGTCCAACGATTCATCTACCATTCCGGCAATTTTACAATAGCCACCAAGCGGAAGCCAGCCAATGCCATACTCCGTTTCGCCTTTTTTTACTTTGAACAACGAAAACCACGGGTCAAAAAATAGATAAAACTTGTCAACCCTCGTCTTTGATAGTTTTGCAAACGTAAAATGCCCCAGTTCGTGGAGTATAATCAAAAGAGCTAAAGTCGTTATCAGTTGGAGAGCTTGCATTATAAGAGTGTTTTTGCAAATTTCATTGATTCTTCGTGCGTTGCAACGTAGTCTTCCAGTGTTGGGTCGGCGATGAACGGAATCTGTTGAATGGTTTTTTCAATCAGATCAGACATTCCGAAGAATGAAATTTCATCTTTCAAAAATGCCGCGACAGCCACTTCGTTTGCAGCGTTCATTATGCACGGCACGTTTCCGCCTCGTTCAATTGAAGACAAGGCAATGTCAAGATTTCGGAACAATTTCCGATTCGGTTGCTCAAAAGTTAAATCCTTGTATTCAAACAAGTTAACACGTGGGAAATCGGCTTTCAGTCGTTCGGGATAACTGAATGCGTACTGAATAGGAATTCGCATATCGGGCATTCCAAGCTGCGCCTTGATGGAGCCGTCCTCGAACTGCACGGCAGAGTGGACAATGGATTGCGGGTGAACCAGCACTTCAATGTCTTTGGGAGCAACGTTGAACAGCCATTTCGCCTCAATCACCTCCAAGCCTTTGTTCATAAGCGATGCGGAGTCTATTGTGACTTTTGCGCCCATGTTCCAATTCGGGTGTTTCAGGGCTTGTGCCTTAGTAACGGTTTCTAACTGTTCCCGAGTAAAGTTGCGGAACGGTCCGCCCGAAGCGGTAAGCAAGATTTTCTCGGGTTTGTTGCCACATTGCAACTCACCGTGCAAACATTGGAATATGGCTGAATGTTCCGAATCAACAGGTACAATTCCCGATTTTGGGTGTTCCTTCAATAGTTTGTTGACCAACTGCCCTGCAACCACAAGCACTTCCTTGTTTGCTAACGCAATGATTTTGTCGTGCTTTATCGCATTGATTACGGGAGCAAGTCCTGCATAGCCGACCAGTGCGCCAAGTACCATATCGACCGACTCCATTTCCACCACGTCGTTCAGCGATTGCGTTCCCGTGAAAACCTTTATCATGTGGCTTTCCAACGCCTTTGAAACATATTCGTATTTGTCGGGATTGGAAATAACAACCACATTGGGGTTGAACTTGATTGCTTGTTCAATCAACAAATCGGCGTTGTTGTGTGCCGTAAGAACTTCCACGGAAAATTCGTCGGGATGGCGTGAAATCACATCCAGCGCCTGCGTTCCTATGGAACCTGTGGAACCTAAAAGAGCAATTCGTTTCATACTAATAGACAATGTAATTTTCGGAGTTTACGGGTTTCCCTTCGTGCCA
>JAFZTG010000015.1 GCA_017618935.1 Bacteroidales bacterium
AAATAATTAAGAATTAAAAATTAGGAATTATGATTCGTAGAGACGTGCCATGGCGCGTCTCTACAACAGATTGAAAATAAATATGTTAAACATTTTAATAATACAGTTATGAAGAAAATTATCTTAACAGTAGCAATGGCGATTGCGGCATTGTTGTCGTTCGCCCAGATTCCGCAGACATTCAGTTACCAAGGCGTGGTGCGGGACGCGGAAAGCAAGATTGTGGCTGAAAAGCCGATTACGGTAAGCGTGCAGATTTTGCAGGGAACCGACGAAGGCACGGAGGTTTACGCTGAAACTCACGAAGTTACCACCAACGCAAACGGTTTGATGACCTTTGAATTGGGAAGCAAGAACGCTGAGGATTTTGCAAAAATTGACTGGAGCAACGCTCCATATTTTGTAAAAACCGTAGCCGAATTTGACGGCAAGCAAATTTCAGGCGTAACGCCATTGTTGGCAGTGCCATACGCTTTGTATGCCGCAAAAGCAGGAAATGCCGATGTTGATTTAAGCGCATACGCCACAAAAGAAGAAATTCCAAGTACAGATGGTTTTGCCACGAAAGAAGATTTGAACGCATTGAGCATTCCAAGTGTAGAAGGATTAGCAAGCGAAAGTTATGTAAATGAGAAAGTTGCAGAAATAGAAATTCCAAGCACAGATGGTTTTGCAACGAAAGATGAATTGAACGCCTTGAACATTCCAAGTGTGGAAGGCTTGGCAAGTGAAAGTTATGTGAATGAGAAAGTTGCAGAAATAGATTTAAGCAATTACTATCTGAAAGCCGATGTTGACGCCCTGCTTGCCGAAATGAATGCAAAAATCAAAAAATTGGATAAACAACTGAATCCACCGATACCAGGTGCAATTGAATTTGCATTCTCTGTTTCCGAAACAAAAAAAGTTTACTTTTCGCAAGGAAACTTGCAATATCAGGCAAGCACAGGCACATGGCGTTTCGCTGAACACCAGTATGATATGATTGGCGACGACAATGCAAACATTTCCTCTACAAACAGCGGTTGGATTGACTTGTTCGGTTGGGGCACGTCAGGTTGGAACAGCGGTGCGAACGCATACCAACCGTACAGCACAAGCACCAAATTCAGCGACTATTACCCCGGCGGCGATTACAACAACAACCTAACAGGCGACTACGCCAATGCCGACTGGGGCGTGAACAACGCAATCAGCAACGGCGGCAACAAAGCGGGATTGTGGCGAACACTTACAAAAGATGAATGGGTGTATGTAATCAATACCAGAACTGATGCCTCAAACAAGAAGGGTGTTGCCACGGTAAACAGCGTTCCGGGATTGATATTGCTTCCCGATGAATGGACTTTGCCGGCAGATGTAACATTCACAAGCGGAGCAAACGGCGATTTCGCACAGAACACTTATTCCGCTGAAGAATGGACGAAAATGGAAGCGAACGGTGCCGTGTTTCTTCTTGCTGCGGGCGGCCGTGACGGTACGGGCGTGTACGGCGTTGGTTCCCTCGGCGACTATTGGTCGAGTTCGGCTAGCGGCAGCAACTACGCCAGCTATTTGGACTTCTACAGCCGCAGCGTGGACACGAACAACGACAGCCGCGACTACGGGCACTCTGTCCGTCTTGTCCAAGATGCGGAATAGTTAGGAGTTAGGAATGAGGAGATAGGAAAGGGGTGGAAGAGATTTCGCTCCTTTTTTTGTGTGCATTGTGGAACGCAAGTGAAAAGGTTGTGGTACAATAAGATGAAAAAAGCTTAAGATATTGACAACCGATGTAGAATGTTGTATATTTGCATTGTCCTTTGATACGGAAAGAGTAATCTTAGACGTCATCGGGCAAAGCCGATTAAATTCGTGAAACTTAGCACTAAGGTGACTGTAGTTATGGAGAAAGGAGACTTTCTCCTTTTTTATTTGTAAGCGTTTCCCAGAATAAATGTGCCGTTAGGCACAAAATATTGGTAGAAACAAAAATATCCTCATTATTTTTCGTGCCGTTAGGTACGAAATTATTTTATTTCTCAAAAACGTACCTACGGCACGTTTAATAGAAGATAAATCTCTATTCTACCGATATGAAGTGTCTAACGACACAGCATCTTTGTTCGAAATAATTAATTTTGTAGGGCTGCCACAATGTAACAGCTCTACATTTTTTACATATCACGGACGCGGCACGCCACGTCCCTACAAATCAACGTATTACAATAAATCCAACAAAGGTATTGACAACCGATGTAGAATGTTGTATATTTGCATCGTCCTAGGTGAAAAATGAAGACGCAAGTTTAGAAACACGTGGACAAACGCCGATTAAGTTCGTGCGAGTTTTCGGCTACGGCAAGAAAACTCATTAAAAAAGGGGTCGTAGAATCCCTTTTTTATTTTTTAGAACCCCATATTCTTTTAAATGTTTTTTCAAAATTTTTAGCAAAGCAATCTTTCTTTGTTATAATAATCAATCTTCCTTTCTTAAAGATAATCAATTCGATGAGGTTTTGATTTTGAAAAAAGACGTTTTTGATTAAATCTGTAATTTTACTTGTCTGAGGTAAACCAATAAAATTTAATGCAATTCTGTCTGATTGTTTTGCTCCGTCACTTAATCTTATTGACAATGCACTTCCACCAGTAGAAGTTTTCCCTTCCACATAATACAAGCAATTCCGTTTCCTGATAATAAAGTCCGCACTTTTTGTTCCTTTGGGATTCGAAAGCAGAAACACATCATATCCGTTTGCCACAAATTTCTGTGCTATTTGCAGATTATTAGGAATTTCGCCAGTTTTTAGTATTTCGTCATATTGGTTTTTGTACAAGGTAAAAATTTTGTTTTCCGTCGTAGAAAAACGTTGCATTTCGGCAAAGTCAGGTTGGGCAACTATCCATTTCAACACATCAACTTTCTCACGATTGGTGGTAAACGAATAATAGTCTTTCAAGGCGTTGGTAATTGTAGTTCCTTGATAAGCAATAGGTTTCCCATACTCGGTTGCAGGTTCGCACACGAGTATAATAACATCTTCCGTACGCTCTGGGTACGGTGTCGTTGCTTTTTCATTCATAATGTGGCAAAGATAGGGAAAATGGGGAAATTACAATGTTCAATAATACAAAAACAAACAGCCGAACGCCACTCGGCATTCGGCTGCACAAACAAAACTTAAAAATTATAGCGAATCACATTATTTACCCATAGTTTTTTTCTCTTGGAGCGAGAAAATAAACAGATAAATGCCTGCAACCACCATTACAGGGTGAATGAGCAATTGCACTGGATTAAACTCCGTAATGAGTTCCGATGCGTGAAAAATATTGAAAACCATCATAACGCTTGCCAACACAAGGTTGATGACACGCATTGCCTTACACGAACGATATTGCATACATAACAAGCCGCACATAGGCATAAAGAACGAAATGCAAATCATGAAGCCAATCATTCCGACCGAAACTTCGCCAGTTGCATCGGGCATTGCAATGCTTGCGCCCCAAAATGTGGGCAGAATGTCGGCCAACATGTGCATTGCAAACCCAACCATGATAACCAACCACATAAACGAAACTTTACTAATTTTCATAATAAAAACATTTTTAAGTATTTGACTATAAATTGATTACAAATTTTATTCCTTGAATTTTGCAGCCTGTTTTTTCAACAGTTTCTCGGCAATTCTCATTCCCAATATGGCAACGGGAATTGTTAGAATCAGTACGACAATCAATACGGGAATGTTGTCGATAACGGGTTTCATAAGTTCGTCGTATCCTGCAGGCATTTCTTCAACGGCTGCCGCAAGCGAGCCTTCGGTGTCGGTCCACCAATGGGCGGTGTATGCAAAAAAAGAGAACGCAAACGGCACAAAACTCCATCTGACGCCTTTAAGCGTGTCGTACGAATAGAGGAATCTGATTATTTCGGCAAATGCCGTCAAAAGAATGATTCCTACGATAAACGTTGCGTCCGCTTCGCCCGTTAATAGGCCGACAACGAAAAGAAATCCATTAAGAATTGTGGCGGTTCCGAAACAACGCAGATTTGCCGCCACATAAAGGTAAACACAGGCGAAAAAGAGTGGCATAATCGCACCGATATAAGCGTAACAAGCAGGGTGAATGATTCCGCTTGTCGCTCCAAGCAAAAACATGGCAAGATAGCCGATTGCCGAAATGAAAATGTGAAATGTTGATTTGATACTCATAGTAATTCTATATTATATTATTTACAGGCACAAAAGTATTGGCTGCAAGAATGCGAGTAAATCGCCATTTCTAATGATTTTGTGTACGATTGTAACCGAGGGTAATGAGATTTTTCTATATATTTGTCCTAAGAATATATACTAAAAATTATTTTTATTATGCGAAAACTCCTTACGCTTGATATGTGCAATGCTTCAAATGCTGTTAAAATGCTTCGAAACCTTGCAATCATTTTTGTTGCAGTGTTTTGCTTTTCTTTAAAGGCAAACGCACAGGAATTTTCAAAAAACAGCATAAAAATAGGCGTTGGTGTAGCAGGTTTTGAAGGCGATAAATTAGATGGTTCAGGGTTGGTGGCTATGTTCGGGTTTCAACGAGAAATGAGAGACTGGCTGTCTTTTTCTCCATTCTTGAAACATGGCACATATACAACGATGTTTTACAACGATACACCTGACATTTATTTTAATGTAATTTCAACGGGAATAGGACTGAATGCCTCTATTTTGAAACTATTCTACATTGGTGCAGGCGGAGAAATTTATTATGCACATGGGTTGATAGGTACAGGAGGAGAGTTCAGTAAAGCTTCGCATTATGAAAGAGATTTTGGTATTGATATGTATGCTTTTGCAGGGCTACGTATTGCTCCAAAATCAAAACGAATTGCTATAAATGTCATTCCCTTTTCAGTCGCATGGGGAATAGACAACACTATGTCAGAGTGTTTGTCAGCAGATATGCGAATAGAAATGGATATAAAACTTGCCAAGTGAAAAGTTTTATATTGAAAGAGTAAAAAGGAATGATGTATAGATTGGGAAATGTTTTTTTACCTATATCTCCAATTTTTCAAAAGATTTCATATATTTACCCTCGTGAAAATAAAATAGTTATGAAAGGGAAAACATCGAGAAGGTCTAAAAATCCGATGGAAATTATTGAACAGTTTTTGCAGGAAGTGAATATTTTGCCGAAAACAAACAATTGAACCAAGAAGCCGGACATGGTAAGCCGAAAATAAAATCTCCCATGTGGTTTATCTCAGGATTGAAACGGAATGAAAAAGAGAGATTGTCTAATGTCTTTGGTGAAAATTCATATTCAAAAACGGGTCCTATGCCAAAGTAGCCGATAAGAAATGCTTTGAATTCACTTTTTGAACGCCAATTTTCTGTATCGGTTTCTTGTATATATTCAACATGTTCATGCAGGTAAAATAAATCCATTCCTATCGTATAGCCAAGCCACAACGCATTATCATCTTTTTTTAGCACGTTCCATGTCTTCATATATCTAAAAGCAAACCGTTGGTTAAAAGGACTGGGGGTATTAATGGAATATGAACATTCTACTCTGCTTTTGTTAAAGTAATTGTCATAATCATAATATTTTTGACTGCTTATGTAATGTGAAAACACTACGCTTCTTCGTTTTCTGTTGTTATTATTCCAATGGTATGAAAGAGAATAGCCATAACTGTTCCGATATTCTTCATACCAACCGCAATACGAATACAATCCGCCAAATTCTATCTGTTGAGAAAATGCATCGGACAACACAAAAGCACTGAAAATCAGAAGTATGGCACGTTTAAGGTTCACTTGATATTTTTTTACGAATACAAAGATACGAATCTATGAGAATAATCAAGCATATTTGCAATTTTTGGCAAACTGCCGTATATTTGCAAAAATATTTGGTTATGGCAACTATTGCATCAATAGATTTGAATTTCACGTACGCACAAGTGTTGTCTTTGGTAAAACAACTAAATGCCAAAGATAAAAAGCGTTTGTTGCGTGATATGCAAAAAGAACCACGTACCGCAGGTTTTAGAAAACTCATTAAAAATGTTCCCGACATTGATGATGCAACGATCTTAGCGGAATGTAAAATGGCTCGTCAAGAGATTTATAACCGTACACATGGAAAATAACTCTTCTATTCGTGTTGTTGTTGACACCAATATTTGGATTAGTTTGCTCATTGGGCGTAAATTAGGAAATCTACTTTCAATTTTAGATAAACCAAATTTAGAATTAATTGGCACTGAAATTCTTTTTCAAGAGGTTGCAGAAGTAACGCAGAGAGAAAAATTCTCTAAATATTTTTCCAAGGAAGATGTGAAAAAACTACTTCAATGGATGCATAACAAGATGACAACAGTAGAATTGAATTCAGAAATTCCTTCTCGGTGTCGTGATGCTAAAGACGATTATCTTTTAGAATTAGCCGTACAAGCAAACGCAATTTATTTAGTTTCAGGCGATGACGACTTACTTTCGTTTGGTCAAATAAAAGGATGTAGAATAATGACTGTAGCACAATTTGAACAAGAAATAGAAAAAATATAGTCATTATGAAAAGTTCTTTACGTGATTATTTCTTATAAAACCAATCCACATACGCCAAGCCAATGGCAAATTCGTTTTCGCTGTTGTATTGTCCAGCACCGAACACGCTGTTTGTGCCGATTTGGCGGGTGGTATAGTCGGCTTTTATAACCAAATTCGGCAACACGTTCCAATTTAGACCGAACGTCCATTTGCTCACCTGACAGCGAGCGTCCATCGTCTGCGAGCCTTCGCCTTCCTCTTGGGGATTGTAGTATTCGTAACGTGCAAACGGCGTAATGGCCGGCACGTTTTCGTTGCTGAAAAATCCATTCACATGAATTCCACATTCAGCCCCGTAAGCAACGGCTTTCTTGGCAACAGCGCCTGTTCGGGAATATGGCGACTTGTTCGATAGTTTGGCATTTTTCCCCGAGATTGCCTCGGAACCGTTCAGATTGCCCATCAACACATTGGCTCGGGCAACCACGAATTTGTTTTTGATTTGGGCGTCGGCACTCCAAATCAGCAACGACGTGTTGTCGATGGCAGAATACGTCTGTTCCTTGTCGGAATTGGAGCCGGTGCTGTTGCAATAATAAATGCTTCCACCTATTCGTAAAGTGTTGATACCTTTATAGTTAACTCGGGCAACGTATGCAGGCGAATTAAAGTTGTCTTCTTCAAAAAGTCCTTGTTTTCCTCCTGCCACCCACGAATTTCGGTCGAAACCGTTGGCGTTCAATCCGGCAACTATCATAGCCTCGTAGTCGAAAGAGGAACATTCTCCAAAAAACGCAATCCCTGTTTCGTGCCACGTGGACGGGAGAAGGGTTGTTTCGCCTTCGGGGCGTGACGTTCCAAGGAAATTTATCGGCTCGTGGCTATAATTCGTCAGACCTACGGGAACGATTATGTGCCCTGCGCGTACATTGAACGCCGGCACTATGTGGCGAGTAATATGGAACTGCTCCAATGCCACCTCGCCGCCTTTTTCTATCTCGGTTTCGTATTCTCCGTTTTCGGAATTTTCCAATTCCATGGCTTGGCCTGTTCCTCCCGCCTCAAATTCGATTTCTGAACCCAACGACCATTTTCCGTTGAATTTGTAATCGAACGCAAGCACAAAACGAGGAATGGAAACCGCACTTCGGTTTGTCTTGGAATTGCCGTCCTTTCCTCCATAAAAACGGTTGATACCATAGTCCATACGCTTTGCGAGCATTTCGCCGTAACCCCCGAAACGGAACGATTCATAATCATCGCTATGCGATGTTTTTTTGACTGGCGCTTTTTTCACCGT
>JAFZTG010000168.1 GCA_017618935.1 Bacteroidales bacterium
AACCAAGAACTAATTCTACGTTGTTTTTCTTTGCCAATTCTTGAATGTTAAGAGCCAAGTCAAGTTTGTCTTCCTCGCAGATTGATGAACCAACTTTTCCGCCGTTAGCTTTTGCGAACGTGTAAGTCATACCACCACAAAGAATCAATTTGTCAACTTTCGTCATCAAGTTTTCTATGATACCGATTTTTGTAGAAACTTTTGAACCACCCATGATAGCAACGAATGGACGGTTGATGTTGTTCAACACGTTATCAACAGCCTTAACTTCTTTTTCCATCAAGTAGCCCAACATTTTGCTGTTTACGTCGAAGTAGTCAGCAATAACAGCTGTAGAAGCGTGTGAACGGTGGGCAGTACCGAATGCGTCCATAATGTAGCAGTCAGCATAAGAAGCCAATGTCTTAGCAAATTCTTTTTGTTTTGCTTTCATTTCTTTCTTAGCAGCATCGTAGTTTGGATCGTCTTTTTCTATGCCAACTGGTTTTCCTTCTTCTTCAGGATAGAAACGAAGGTTTTCCAACAAAAGAACCTCTCCTGGTTTCAATGCAGCAGCAGCGTCAGCAGCTTTAGCACAGTCAGGAGCGAATTTTACAGGAGTGCCAAGACGTTCAGCAACAGCGTCAACGATTTGGCTTAAAGAATATTTTGCAGCAACTTGTCCTTTTGGTTTACCCATGTGAGACATAATAATTAATGCTCCGCCATCAGCCAACACTTTTTTCAATGTTGGAAGAGCACCCATGATACGAGTATCATCTTTTACTTTACCGTTTTCAAGTGGCACGTTGAAGTCCACGCGAACGATAGCTTTTTTGCCAGCAAATTTGTAATTGTCAATAGTTTGCATCGTATAAATTATTAAAAGTTAGTATTCTTTTTTTTGCACCACAAAGATATAAAATAAATTGAGAAATGGTATCTGGGAATTGACAAATTGTAATCTCAAGAAAAAAATGGCTTTCTTCGTCATGAAACAACGGAAAAATTATACATTTGCAAAAAATGAACTAATTTAATACAATACAAATGGATATTTTTGACAGAATAGAAGAATCCGTTGGTGGTCCGATTGGTCAATATCGTGACAAAGTTGACGGGTACTATGCTTTCCCAAAATTGGAAGGTGAATTGGGACCTCACATGCGTTTTCAAGGAATTGATGTTCTTTGTTGGAGTTTGAACAACTATTTGGGATTGGCAAACCATCCTGAAATCCGTAAAGTCGATGCAGAGGCGGCTGCTCGTTGGGGTTTGGCTTATCCTATGGGAAGCCGTATGATGACTGGTAACACTGAATTGCACGAAAAGTTGGAACGCGAATTGGCTGACTTTGAAAAGAAGGAAGCTGCCTTCTTGTTCAACTTCGGTTATCAAGGTATTGTTTCTGCGATAGATTCTTTGTTGACTCGTCACGATGTGATTGTGTTCGACGCTGAATGTCACGCTTGTTTGATGGATGGTAAACGTCTTCACCAAGGTAAGGCGTTCTCATATCGTCATAATGATATTGCAAGTTGCGAGCAAAAACTAAAAGTAGCCACGAAAGTTGCAGAAGAGCAGGGTGGTGGCGTACTTCTTATTACAGAAGGCGTGTATGGTATGACGGGCGCACTCGGTATCTTGGATCAAATCGTCGCTTTGAAAAAGAAATACAAATTCCGTATGATGATTGACGACGCTCATGGTTTTGGCGTTATGGGTCCAACGGGACGTGGTACTTCTGAACATTTCGGCGTGATGGACGAAGTTGATATTTATATTGGTGCATATGCTAAATCAATGGCTATCATCGGTGGTTTCATTGCTACAAAAAGATCGGTAATTGATTTCTTGCGTTACAATATGCGTTCTCAAATTTATGCCAAGGCATTGCCAATGCCTATCGTTGAAGGCTGTTTGAAACGTTTGGAAATTATTCGTAGCAAGGAAGGTGACGAACTTCGTAAGAAACTGTGGACTGTTACTCGTCGTTTGCAAGACGGTTTCCGCAACTTAGGTTTCGATATTGGTCCTGCTGAAGCATGCGTTTCGCCTGTACAAATTAAAGGTGGACCGATCCAGGCAACGAATATCGCATACGATTTGCGTGTTAACTACAAGATTTTCTGCTCTATCGTAGTTTATCCTGTAATTCCTCCGGGGATGATTATTTTCCGTATCATTTCTACTGCTGCTCACTCAATTGAGGACGTAGATTACACGTTGAACGCATTCAAGGAAATTCGTGAAAAATTGGATGCTGGCGTATATGACGAGGGAGAAATGAAAGATTTTACAGGAAAAAAATAATTTCTTGAAATCGTAATGATAAAAGGAAACTCGTAAGGGTTTCCTTTTTCTTTTGATTATGCGTAGGTTGTTGAATATATTGCTGTTATGTCTGTTTGCGATGGAATCGTTTTCACAAATGGTAGTTCCCGATTCTACGTTTGTGGGGTATGTTGATTCGTTGCAGTTGTGGCAAGAGAAACTTATGGCAAACGACGGACGGCTGTATTCCGTGAAATATTATTCTGATTCGCTTCTTACAATGCAAGAGTCGAAAGAACAGTACTTTTATTCTAATGGAAGACTAAAATCAGAGGCAAATTATGTTGATGGAAAATTGTCGGGCGAAGTGCATTCCTATTATTCTGACGGTAGGGTTCGACGTTCCGATAGGTTTGAAGACGGCTATTTGCGTGAAGGAAATTGTTTTGCCGCAAACGGAATGAAGATTGCTTATACCGATTATAAAAAAGAGGCAATGTATGTTGGAGGTGTAACTGCTTTATATACAATTATTTCTGTTACGGCTCAACAAATAACACTTCCCGATGAGGAGAAGGTTTCGGGCATTGTGCAAGTTTGTTTGAAACTTGATAGGAAAGGGAACGTGATTGATAAACGTATTGTAAAAGGCTTGCATCCGTTGTATGATGCCGAGGTTTTACGAATTGTGGGACATTTCGGACGTTTTGAACCAGAAGAACGAGATGGCGAGCCTGTATTGGGTTCGTATCTGTTGTCAATCAAATTTTGATTATTGCAAGAAGAAAAATTCAATCAGTTCTGATAAATCCTTGCTTGACATACCAGCACCTGGACCAGCATTTGGTCCTTCGTCGAAGAACGAATTGATGGTGAGTAGCAACTCATCCAGATCAATGTATTCGTTTTTGTCAATGTCACAAATCTTGAATTTCTTTGGAATACGTTTATAGAATTGTTTTGTAAGCGTTCCGCCGTTCAATAAATCGGGGTAAAAACGATATAATTCGTCTTGCGAAAGTTTTTCTCCTTCCGTCAGCCTTGCTCGTAACTCAGCTTCTGTCATACCTTTACCCATATCGTCATGGAAAAAGGCGCGAGTCATTTGTTCCACATCTTTATAATTAGGAATGCCATCTTTGTCATCGTCTAACGGACAACCGTTAGCAAACACATCGATGCCTTTGGGGGTGTATGGACAATCGTCCTCTGTCTCATCAATACCATCCTCGTCGTAATCCCAATCAATAATATAGTTGTCGTTATCTACAGCTTCGAACTTAGACTTTTTTTGAATTTGACCGAGGTCAGTGCTTAAGCTTATGTAAGCGTATGAATAGCCGTCGGGTAGGAGAGAACCTTTACGTGCTTCGGTTTTCCCGGCGTGCGTAATGTCGTCCAATGTATTTGTCGCCGAAATATGATATTGATAGCCCAGATTGAGTTTAAACACTTTTGAAATGTTGTAGGTCAATCCCAACTCAAGAGGGATAGTGGCAATAATTGGCGTATAATAATCTTTTTCATTACTGTTTACAACTTGTAGAGCCGTTTCATATTCGTAATCTCTATAGACGACAGACGCTTTTGAGGCGTTATAATTAGATTCTTCGAGGTTGCGGAACGAGCCGTCGGACCACAGATAAAGTTTCTCACCGTTGCTTGACCAGTCGCCACGTGCTTCTGGACGTTGTAGAATAGAAACTCCGGCACTGAGGTATGGTGTTAAAATATTGCTTCTGATTTGGATTGCCTTAATGTTGGAAAAGTCGTATTTGACAAAGCCACCGAAGGAATTTATTTCTGTCTTGAAGTTGAAAAACGTCTGGATTTCAGGCAGATACGTGTTTCCTCGCAGTTCGCTGTGCAAATAGCGTATGCCTACGAAAAATGCAGGACGAAGTTTTTGCGTCATTTCAAAGTTGATTCCCATACAGCCCACGGCAAAATTGGCAGGTTCGTCGTTCATTATGTCACCGTGGAACGAAACGACACCAGCTCCAAGTGTGAGTAGTGGTAATTTTAAATCGCTTGAAATAGGAGCTTTGTCTAATTGTAAGATCTTGTCAAATGTTGAAACAGGTGTACCTTTATCAGTTTGTGAAAATGTCACAAAAGGGAGAAAAAGTAATATGACAAAGATATACTTTCGTTTCATATAGATAATCTAATCTCACAAATATATACGTTTTTGGGTTTAATTGCAATCTATTTCACCCATTTTTGATTTGTAAGCATAAGAGCTTCTTGAACGGTGATACGTTTTGTACCGTTATATGCAACTACAAAGGCACCTTTGATAGGAGTTTGTTCCCATACTGAATTGCGTTGGTTACGCGCATTAGAGTATTGGTCAAAGCTCTTGATAGTATATTTGTACCAGTTATCAATGTGTTCAACTGATATCTTTTCATTGATATTTCGTTTTGCGAAGAAGTTTTTCGTGTTTTTTAATTGTTTATGACTTGCAGCCACTTGAACTCTATATGTTACTTTATTGTTTTTTGCATTTGTTGTAGCAACTTTTGTTTTTTCTTGGCTGTTGTTGTTTTTATTAGATAGTGCCACTGTCGATTTTTTCGATGGAGTAGTGGAAGCAACCGTAGTTTCTTTTTTTGCTGTATTTGATTGTACAGGTTTGATAGTTGTTGTTGTCGTCGTCACCGTTGTTTGCGTCGTTGTCTGGGTTATTTCGCTTTGTTCTGCGTCAATTGTCGTCATTGTCGGTTTTGCAGACGAAGGCGACATAATGTTGTTGATGAGAGTAGGCGTTTTGCTTTCCGAAACGATTTCTTTCGTCGTTGTTGTTTCTGTCGTTTGAGTGATTTCGTATTGCTTTTCTGCGTTTTGTGTTGTTGGAGCGGGGATATCAAGGCTATTTTGGAAGTCATTGATTTCTTTTTGAGATGGTTTTAAAGAATTGATAGCACCAGCATTTGCGAAAAATTCTGTTTGTTCCGTAGAGAATTGTCTTTGTTCGAATTCTTGTTTCGCTTTCGTGTCAACGTAGTTATCTTGTGAAGAAACTTGGATTTGTTTGTTTTCCACATCTGAAGCGAAGCCAGTGCTTTCGTCTATTCTTGAATCTTTGTCAAGTATGATGAAACTTTTGGTGCCATCGGCAGCAAATACCGAGAATGCTCCATTTATATATAAGTCGTTGATGTCGTATCCATTGTTTGCCTTTACTTTATATGTTACAGAGAAATTCTTTTCTTGAGGAGATTCCTTCCACATAAAGCGAGCAATGTTCGATACGGTTGAAATCTCGCTTCCTGCGTTGTCAATGGCAACGAACGTATATCCGTCAGGTAACATCTCTTCGATTTTACACATTGTGTTTGTGTTCGATTTGTTAATGTTGACAGATATTGTCGCTTCGTTATTGATGATACCAATTGTTCGGTAACATGTAATAGAGTTGTAATCGATTTTTTGATTTGTTTCCTTGTCTGCCATGAGAATTTCAGGCGCATCTTCGGAAATATGGATGTTTTTAGGTGTTAATTCTGCGAATTTCTTTTCGTTGTTTTCCACATAACCAAATTTTGCCGTGAAAGCGAATGTATTTTTTGATTTTTCAGGAACGTGGATGTTGTAGGTGAAACTATAAGAACTACTTTTTGGCAGTTTTACCCAAAGAACAGTCACCGTGTTGTCGGCGAAAGAAAAATTAGCGTCGTTTGATGTCGCCGTGAACCCTTTCGGCAGGGTGTTGGTGTATCGACCAAAGCCTTCAATGCTCCCTTTGTTTATAGTAATGGTAACAGGAATCGTTGAACCTGGTTGTATTTCTTCAGGCATGTCGGACGTAATAGTAACGACATTGGCTTTGTATAAGTTGAACGAAACAATAAGGAAAAAAATACTAGATGCTATTGTAAGCAATCGTTTTGCATTTGGTCTTTTTGTAGTATTCATAAGTCTTTCCGATTTAGAACCGCAACAAAAATAATGTGCAAAAATGTAAAATGCAAGAAAAATGCACAAAAAGTTGAAAAAATTGTTTATAAGTTGTGTATTTCTTCTTAATAAAATACTTGATTTCGCTATAGCCCTCTATTGTATTGGTGCATTTTTTCTGCGTCACGATAAAATGTTATGAACAAGTGGGTGTAATATTGAATAACGACAAAAAAAGTTATTCTTTGTAATAACATGTAGCTTTAGATTATTTCTCCAACACTAATTCGTACTCGTTTGCGTTGAAATATACGACTTCTCTGTCAGGGTAGAGTTTTGTCACTTTGCAATACGAAGGAACTTTGAATTCCGTGCCGTTGTGGAAATCGCCGCCTTCACAACGCCAGCCAATGTATCGGAACGTGCCGTCTTCGAGTTGTTCGGATTGTCGTTGGCCACTTTCAAATCGCAGGATTCCGTTTACTTTGTCATACAAAAACGTTCCTTCGCCCGCAATGCCGTTGTATGTGATTGTTGCTTTGCACGTGGTTTCGTCAATTTCCTCGTAGGTGATATGGTCGGACAGGAGAAACGACGGATTAAGCATGGTGTTTTCAGCCAAAAGGGTGAGGTACATTGTCCGTTCCATGTTGGGAACCGTTTGGTCGAACAGTTGGAACAATTTTGCTAAATAGCCTTTCATCCCGCCATTTCGCGATGTCTCGTCAAAATAATCGATTCCCTCGAACGGAATGCCCATTATTGCCGATTTACAGAATGCTTCGCGATGCGGACGGTCGGCGAAAATCCATAAATCGTAGTCCATTTGTATGTTTGTGCCATTTTTTTCGTTGAACACAAAATCGGCGTGCTTGAACAAACAGTGGGTGATTGCATGTTTTTTCGTTCCTTTCAGTTGTACGAACTCGCAGAAATCACGCAGGCATCGGGGCAATGAACTGATTTCTTCCTCTGTGCAAATTGACGCATTTTCTTCCGTGTTTTCCGCACGGGCCAGCATTTCTGCGTTGAAATTTTTGTAATATTTTGATTCTCCACAATGGAAAAATACCATTGCGCCCGCAATAATCAAAAGAATAATGCAAAGGATAAGAATCGTAATTCTCATGTTAGTGATTTCTTGTAACTACGACTCTTTATTCTTCTTTCTCCGCTTCAGCACGTCGTTCCATCAATATTCTCTCATTCTCTGCAACG